>NZ_WUDQ01000427.1:0-3241 GCF_009827695.1 Paenibacillus sp. OT2-17
CCGAAGCAATGAGCAGGTTCGACAGAAACAACGCTGCTAAAAAAGCGGATAGGTAGCAAATGCTTCTATTCTTCATATTGAAGTACCATCCTTACGTATGAAGTTGATTTAATGATTTGAACCGTGCGGTGATTGCATAGCGAGCAGATATTTATACTCCGTATGGAAGCCATCAGCATGGCGCTATGGAATCATCGCACTTCCCATCGCGGGAGTGCACAAATAAAGCGAATCCTGATCGAGTCGCGTAAGCAGAAGGCTTCTTACCTGTCGATCAGGATTCATGTGTTACAGATTAAAAATTAGTGATTCAATTCGTTACATCATCGACCATAGATTTTCAAGATTTATGATGTGCCAAATCTTGTGTCATGTCTTTGTCCGTGTTCCGAGTTATCTTTTGTATGGTGGCACGGATACTTTTTACATTTTCCTCGATAAATCCGGGTTCCAGCAGTTCATAATGATTACCAATCAAGCTATGCTCTTCATAGCTACCTTGTGTAGCGTCTTTCCATAAAAGTCGATTATCTCCTGTACCCCTCACCGTTTCCGATCCAACGGCGACAAAGCCGTGAATATTCGCCTGAACGTTCTCTGTATTCACAAGCTGGTTGCCATACACCGCGTAAGCGATCATTTTACGTTGGTACGTTTCATTCAACAGCTCACGGTAGGATTCGGGAACCTGTTCCAGCATGTCATGAATTTCATGCTCTGTTTCTTCAACTGTGAAGGGCAGGGCTTCCGCCCTTTTGACCGAATCGAGCATAAAAATATCGGATACAGCATGGCCCTGACGTTCCAGTGTGTCAGCAACCTTATGCGCCAGATTACCACCTATGGAATAACCAAGCAGCACATACGGACCTTGCGCTTGCGTGCTGACGATCAAATCAACGTAACGTGCCAGCATGGCCTGCTCATCCGCAGCATCATCCACGAACTCTAATCCATACACGACTGCGTCCTGATCCAGTTGTTTCGCCAGCTCCGCGAACGACAGCCCGTATCCAAGCATAGGAGGAAAGCAGAAGATGGAGATCGGACCGTGTTCATTCAACCGAATGATTGGACTATCGGCCTTGTATTCCAGATCGGCTTTCAATAATGTGAGCGCCTGCTCTTCTATAGTCGGGAAGTCCATTACACTACGGATGGGGAGCTCAATGTCTGTGGCAAGGTGAACTTTGCGTATAAGCTCCAGTACTTTCAAGGAATGTCCGCCCAACGTGAAAAAGTCATCATGGATACCCACTTGTGGAATTTCAAGCACTTCCTGCCAAATAGATGCCAGCAACTGCTCCACATCGGTTCGCGGTGCGACATATTCTATACCCGTGTGCAGCCCTTTGTCCGGCACAGGTAAAGCTTTGCGGTCGATTTTGCCGTTGGTCGTCAGCGGAAACCGATCCAGCTGTACAAATGCGGATGGAATCATATAGCTCGGCAGACTGACCGACATCGCAGCTCGAATCTCACGGATGGTCAGCTGTTCATCGGCTGTGAAGTAAGCACATAATTGCTGCTGACCTGCTCCGTCCCGCAAAGCAATAACAACACTATCCCGCACGGACGGTACACTTGCCAGCCGTGCCTCCACCTCGCCCAGCTCAATCCGGTAACCGCGAATTTTAACCTGTTGATCAATCCGTCCAGCATATTCCAGTATGCCGTCTTCACGCCAGCGAACAAGGTCTCCCGTGCAGTATAGGCGATCTCCGTCCACCCACGGATTAGCAAGAAATCTCTCAGCCGTCAATTCAGGACGGTTCAAGTAACCGCGTGCGACTCCGTCTCCGCCAACAACCAGCTCACCCCATGCTCCAATCGGCTGCAGGTTAAACGCCGAATCGACCACATACGCCGTCGAATTGCGGATAGGACGCCCGATCGGCACAGAATCAAGCTGTTCTTCCTTAATATGATAAGCCGTCGAAAAAGTAGTATTTTCCGTTGGTCCATAGCCGTTAATGATATTCATGTCCGGATTATCCCGTAACACCCGGTTAATATGCGGCGCAGACAGCACGTCGCCTCCGACCAGCAAATACTTCACATCTCCGAACAATTTACTGTCCTGCTGCGAAAGCTGATTAAATAGCGGTGTAGTCAGCCACATCATGGTGATGCGATGATCCCGTATGGTCTCCTTGAGCTTAGCTGCGTCCAAAAGATCATCCTTATGCACGAGTACAAGCCGACCGCCGTTCAGTAGCGCCCCCCAAATTTCAAACGTAGACACATCAAATACAAATGCGCAAGTCTGCAACATTCGGATCGATTCATCGAACGGCACATAATCCGTATTACGCACCAAGCGAACGACACTTTGATGCTCAACAACGACGCCCTTAGGCTTGCCTGTTGATCCCGAGGTATAGATGACATAAGCAGCATGTTCGCCCGCTCCATCTATCCCCAAATTGGAAGCATCCGAACTGTAGGACGTATCATCATTCAGATTGACAATCTGTCCATCAAAATAGCAACGATCCAGTAAATCTTGTTGAGTCAGCAGCAGTTTGGCTCCCGAATCGTCCAGCATATAGCGAATACGATCTTCGGGATATTGAGGATCTATCGGTACATACGCGCCTCCAACCTTCAAAATAGCCAACGTTCCGATAATCATATCCAACGAACGCTCCGTTAGAATGCCGACAGGCTCATCGGCCTTCACTCCAGCAGTCTGTAGCGTATGCGCTAATCGGTTAGCCTTCTCATTGAGTTCCCGATAGGTCAACGATTGATGATCCAAAGTGACGGCCACGTGATCTGGCGTACGTTCGGCCTGCTCCTCAAACAGCTTTTGGATTGTCTGATTGCGCGGATATACAGAAGCCGTGTCGTTAAACTCGCCTTTAATCTGTTGTCTTTCCGCCGTTGTCACCAATTCCAGTTCTTCAACGCGAACATGCGGGTTGAACGAAATTTGCTCCAGCAGACGAGCAAAATGACCATGCAGACGCTCAATGCCGGTTTGATCAAAGCTCAATGCGTTATACATAAAACGAATCTTGATGCCTTCTCCCGGCATTACGACGACGTTCAGATCGTAGTTGGTTTGCTCTGTAGCCACTGCGTTTAAAATTGTGAATGCATTCTGCCCATCACTTCCCAGCTGCTCTACCTGCTGCTCCACCGGATAATTTTCGAATATCATAATGTGCTTGATTAGATCCTGCTTCTGCTCGGTCAGTGCCTGAATTTCATACAGCGGGAACGTGTCATAGGCATT
>NZ_WUDQ01000428.1:0-3235 GCF_009827695.1 Paenibacillus sp. OT2-17
CCCATCCCAAGGAAGCAGCTGTTGCTTCTTCTGTACAACAGAGCACAGATCGAGCAACTCCTACATTAGCAATGCTGCGAAAAAAACATGCGGACATTTTTAAAATGTGCGGCCCACACACCCGCCAAATTGCCCTAACCTTTGATGATGTGCCCGATTCTAGGTATACGCCGCAGGTTTTGGACGTATTACACGCCAATGGCATCAAAGCTACATTTTTCATCGTCGGTCACCGTGCGGAAAAGCATCCGGGGATCATACGCCGTATTATCCGTGAAGGCCATGCTATAGGAAACCATTCCTATACTCATCCGGATTTTAGAAAGGCCACACCAGAACGCTTTCGCAACCAGATTACAAAAACAGAACGTATTTTACAAGCCAGCGCAGGTTTTCGCCCCAAGTTGATTCGTCCACCCTACGGTGAAATCACGGAGCCTCAAATCCAGTGGGCACGTCGTCATGGCTACATGATTGTCAATTGGAATGTAGACTCTCTCGACTGGAAGGGACTAAGTAAAACACAAATTCAGCGCAATGTGATCCCAGCTACTGGGCCTGGCTCTATTATTTTAATGCACGCAGGTGGAGGTCAAAGTTCCAACTTGCAAGGCACTGTCCAAGCTCTGCCGGGTCTAATTCACTCTCTAAAAGCTAAGGGCTACAAATTTGTGACAGTCCCCCGGCTACTCCACACATCGGAACAGAAATAACCATATGTTTATGATTGAGCTACAAGCTAAAGCAACGTAAAAAGGCTGTCTTACCAGCAGAAGTTTTCTGCTCGTCAAGACAGCCTTTTTTATGGATAGGACCTGATAAGAGTCTGACCTAGTTATATGCGGTAGGATACAGGCATTAAGTTTACATAATATATATTATGTTTAATTAAACCGTATATACGTATAATGCTATTTATCAATAACGTACAGCTTCACATTTTGAAATCCAAAGTCGTTCACAAATGATTTGTTGCCAGGAATAAAGATATCAATCCGTTTTCCTGTAATGGCGCTGCCCTGATCGCGAGCGACAGCTACAAAAGAATGATCCGGCAAACCTGGGTGGGAATAGCCTGTAACCAGCACTTTCGTGCCCATCGGAATGACGTTCGGGTCTACCGCAATTGTACCTAGTTTAAGCGGATTGCCGTAGTAGTCCACTGCTCCCCATTTACCATTCTCATCGGCTGCGGCAGAATACGCAGTAGCCTTAACGTCAACTATTTTGCTATAGTTAAATGTTTTGCCCCACGCTTCAATCGTTGGCCCCTCATTCGCTGGTGCTTTCTCCGTAAGAAGCTGCGGCTTCGAATCCGAAGCTGCATTCACACTTTTTTCACCAGGTACCTTAATTTGCAGACCTGCATATATATTGTTAGAGGCAATGTTTGGGTTCGCCTTCGTCAGCTCGTCCACTGATACTCCATAACGTTGAGCAAGCAAAAAGAAGGTATCGCCATCTTTGGCAGTATGAAGCGAAGCAGCATCCGCTACTCCAGCTGTCTGTGCCAGCCCTGCAATGGCTGCGGCAAGCACCGCAAATTTCATGGTTTTTCCAATATGTTTTAGATGTTTCAAAGATATGTACCTCCTCTGTTATGCCTGCGAAGTTAGCTGTCGGATTCGGACTCAGGAGAAGCCCTATGCTTGTGCAATTCACCCCTAGGCATATTCCATATCGTCTTATGACGTATCGGAAAGACTGCCGTTGTTACGTCCCCCGCACTTCCCATAGTTTGGGCCCGCATTCAGCGTTTGTCATAACCGCATGCTGTCCCGGTAAGTTTTGGCTTACTGCATAATATCACAATTTTGTAACCTTATCCGCATGAAAATGTTGGGAACCTTGAACATCATACTATACTCATTACAATTTTGTCACCAAGAAATCGATATTTGTTACGAAAATATGGTGAAATGGTGACAAAAAAAAGAAAAAGCCCTCCGTCAAACGGAGGGCTTTTTTATAGCTCATATCAGCACTTTCTTACAATACTTTGGCAAGAAAATCACGGGTGCGATCATGGCTTGGAGTACCAAATACCTGCTCTGGTGTACCTTGCTCTACAATTTGACCGTTATCCATAAAGATAATTCTATCGCCTACCTCGCGGGCAAAGCCCATTTCATGCGTCACGATTACCATGGTCATGCCGCCTTCGGCGAGCTTCTTCATTACATCCAGAACCTCTCCAACCATTTCAGGGTCCAATGCAGAAGTCGGCTCATCGAACAGCATTACGTGCGGCTGCATGGCCAAAGCACGCGCAATCGCAATACGTTGCTTCTGACCACCGGATAGCTGGTTCGGATAGGTATTCTTCTTATCCTCAAGCCCTACGGTACGCAGGAGTTCTAGCGCAATTTTTTCCGCTTCCTTCCCTGACTGTCTTCTAACCTGCGTTGGTGCAAGCGTCAGGTTCTGCAACACTGTTTTATGCGGGAACAGATTAAAATGCTGGAACACCATCCCCATCTTCTCCCGGGTCACATTAATATTATGACCACGAGCTGTAATCGGCTCTCCCTCAAACAAAATCTCCCCGTTCGTAGGCTGTTCTAGCAGATTCATGCAACGCAAAAACGTACTCTTCCCCGAACCGCTGGGACCGATGATGACGACGACTTCACCTTTGGCGATATCTATATCAATGCCTTTTAAAATCTCATTCTTGCCGAACGATTTACGCAGTTGTTTAACGGTGATCACTGGCTCTCAACTTCCTTTCCCATAAACCCAGCAGCTTAGACAAGCTGAATGTCATTACAAAATAAATAGCGGCTGCGATTACGAACGGACTTAATCCTTCGTAGGTAATGTTCTTAATGACCTGGGCCTGATACATAATATCCACCATCCCAATGGTCGAAATAATGGATGATTCTTTAATGATCGTAATAAACTCATTACCGATAGCAGGCAAAATAGATTTAAATGCTTGCGGCAAAATGACATGACGCATAGCTTTGCCCCGTCCCATACCCAATGAACGGGCAGCCTCCATCTGTCCACGGTCTACTGCCTGGATACCTGCACGGAAAATTTCAGCCAGATATGCCGAGCTATTCAGAGACAATGTGATTATACCAGACTGGAGTGGAGTAAAATTGACACCCAGCGTCAAAGCAACCCCGTAGTGAATAATCATGAGTTGCACCAGCATAGGTGTGCCACGCAGGATCTCTACATAAGTGGTACCTAACCACTCAATGATGCGTACTCCACTCATACG
>NZ_WUDQ01000429.1:0-3218 GCF_009827695.1 Paenibacillus sp. OT2-17
CGAGATCTGTCAGCATCAGATCGACCGGTTGGGCTTTCAGAAAATCCAGTGCTTTCAACCCGTTACTTGCTTCTCCTATAACCTCCATATTGAACTCGTTCCACGGCATCGCGGAGCTTATTCCTTTTCGTACTAATTTATCGTCATCCACTATCAATACCTTAATCATCCTCAGACATCTTCTCCTTTGATAGGAAGTATGAGCAGTATACTTGTCCCTGTACCCAATTCACTTTCGATCACCAGTTGTGCTTGATCTCCATACTGTGCCCTCAACATGCGGTGGACATAATTGAGTCCGATGCCCATCCCTACTTTTTTATGTTCAGCTATACGATTATTCAGAAGTCTTTGAATCGCTTCCTCGGTCATGCCTGCTCCATTATCCTGTATTAAAATATTCAGCGTTTTGGCAAGTGTAACTTCAATTTGAATAAAACCTTCGTCACTCAGTCCATGATAAAGTGAATTTTCAACCAACGGTTGCAGAATAAAACGAGGCACAGGTATTTGAAGAACTTGATCATCCGCTGAAATACGCACGTCAAATTCAAAGTCATATCGAATTTGCTGCAGGATTAGGTACTGTCTTAGCGCATCAATTTCCTCTTCCATCGTGGATACTTGCCCTAATTTACCCAAATTGTAATACAACAGCTTGTTTAAGGATTGCACCAACTTGTCAATCTCTCCTTGTCCGTTCATGACGGCCAGCCAGTGCACAGTATCCAGCGTATTCATTAGAAAGTGAGGATTGATCTGATATAACAATTTTTCCACTTCCAAATCTGCACGAATCTTCTCTTTCTGCTGCACTTCCTTGAACAGGTCGCCGATTTGATGCTGCATATTTGAGAATTCTCCCAACAGAAAATCAAACTCGGGAATTTGAGTGCGGGTCTGGCTTCCTGCCTTTTGTGGATTCTGAGACATTCCGTTAATTTCAGAATGGAACAGACCTAGTGGTTTGTAAACCATCTTCCACAGAAGCCAAGCCAGAAATACGGTAAAGCCGAGAAAAAATAAAGCGACCAGTAATATTTGAAGCAACCATTGGTTTTTCTCCTGTTGATACTTAGCCTGCGAAATTACCGATATGACGCTCCAATTCTGACTGGAGTCCTCCTTAAACCAATGGTAATCACGGGATATTCCATCTTTTGCAGTACCTTTCGATATGCTGGAGAAATTCTCTCCGACCTTCATCGCTTCTGGAATTTCACTGTAAACAATGTTGCCCTCACCATTCAGGATTAAATGCGATAAAGCTCCTTTGTATTGATTGTAACCCAGTATATCCTGTGTAAGACGAAAGCCGGATTCGACGTAAATATATACATCGTCCCTTTGAGGCAGCTGTACCTTTCGCATAGCAGATAAAACAAGCTGATCATCAAATCGGTTCATACTCATATGGGGACCATAGTACGCAATGCCATATGATTTGGAAAGCACAGGCAAAGACTCGGGAGAAAAACGATCTTTGATGGGAAAGTTAGCGAACTGTGTAGTGCCTTCTTTCTGGAAATAGTATAAGGTCAGACCTATATTCGGATTAGTAAACGTTACGACATTTAACTCATTCTTTAATTCATCTCTAGCCTCAATCAATTCAAATATATTGGAGGAAGGCTTCAAGACTTCATCCAGTTTTTTTCCTAATGTACCACTATATGATAATTGCTGAGTAACATGATTCAGGTTGGTAATTGAATTTTCCAGTGATGAAGTTACCTGCTGTAGATTGCTCCGAATTCCATCATTGATTTTATTCGCAAAAATGGAATCAATGGTATAGTAAGAAATTGCAAATATACTGATAAAGGGAATAAACGCGCTGAGAAAAAACAATAAAAAGATTCTTTTTTTAAGTGTCATTCCGACCCATTCTCCTTAGGTAAATGAAAGAGCAAGCCCCTGGTTATGAAGCTTGCTGTTTATGAACAACAGCTCTATCAATTATCGTATTCCTCTTAGGCAGCGACCTATTTGAAAATTGGCGACATCTTAATCCGATTCAGATTGAAAAAATCAGGATATTTGCATCTTAGTGAGGTCCAATTCTGTTCATAATTATAGATTGATATTCAAATATGTCAAACGCTTTCATGGAATTTATAGAACTTATTCTCCCTTCCTCTTTGCATATATGACTTGCCGTTTTTAATTGCTTATTGTAGTTGAATTTTCTGCATGTAAAGGGCTCACTCCGTCTTCAACAAGTGGAATAAGCCTTCTAAGCTTTCAATAACATTTTCTACTCCTAATTCTTACAAATGGTGTTGTTGATCAGGATTGGATGCCAAAGCAACAAATAATTTTTCTTCTTCACTCAGCACTTGTAGAAATTGTTCTCCGGCCAGATTGGGAGCAAACACCAGATAACGCGGCCTGACGATTCATATTTTTCCTTCTTTCGGAGTTTAGCTATAAACCTCTTGTTCCAGCACCCGATTTACAGCCTTGATAAAGGCAAGATAACCACCATCGGTATCGTTCCGATGAGGAAGAGCCAAAAACATTGTCTCTTCAACCTGGTTATCGTCTAACTCATAGCTGTTTGTCAGGATTTCTCTGATCTCATCGACGGGTGTACCGAGAGCAAACTTCTGAGCTGCTTTATAGATATCATAGTTCTCATAGAGATCCTTCCGTGTCACCTTCTGCAAATCGATAAAATCATATATTTTTTTAACGGAATACAGCACCGCCAGCACAATTGAGATCAGACCCGCACTTGTTAAAATTTCATTCATTCCCCATACCTCTTTCCCTTTCACTCAGTTGACAGCTTAGCCGATGAAACAGACGAACAAGGTAGTGCCCATCTCACATGCCGAACCTCCTTATCCTCTTTACTTCAGAGTTCAGCGTAACATTTTCACCATTAGTTTAGGATTAGGGTTTTCATATAGGTATAAAGATCATCTTAAGATTTAGTGGCAGATGAAAAATAAAGAGACCATGCTCCATAAGAGCATGATCTCTAATTACATAATGGTATTGTTACCTAGCCATCATCTCCAACCTGAAGCATACGGTAACCAACTCCGATATGTGTTTGAATAAACTTAGTTTGTGATGATGTTTTTTCTATTTTTTTTCTCAGCGTTGCCATAAACACACGCAGGGCAGGAATGTCATAGCTGTGGTTGCCCCAGATTTCATGCAGGATAAAATTATGGGTCAGTACTTTGCCTACATGTTTTGCCAGCAGG
>NZ_WUDQ01000042.1:0-20631 GCF_009827695.1 Paenibacillus sp. OT2-17
GCTTAATGTTTTATCCCTGCCGGGTCTGACGAATGTCCACCAGCTTCAGCAGTTAGGAGGTGCGCACAAGAAGCAGTCAGGCTTATTTCAAATGAAGCAATATTCCATCATCCCTTATCAAGCCATGATTACAGTGGATCAGTTTACGTTGTTTGAGGGATCGGATATGGATACCTTTTTTATGGCTCCACATGCATCGGAGAGCATTCAGGCAACTCGTGAAAATTCCATGGAACGCAGTTTTACGCTATATAATCCAACGCATGAACAGGTGCTGATCCGGGAGACCGAATCACCCAATCCACTGTGGGAGTTCAGGCTAGGTAGCGAAAATCAGCGAGCCCGTCTGTCCGTCAATGGAGTGACTACCGGATTCATTACCAATGGTAACGGGAACGGGAAAGTCGTCGTTATTCTGGCTTCCGCCTACCGTTTCGGCTGGGTACTGTTCCTCATAGGGATACTGGGTGGAGCAGCTTGTTTTCTTCCTTATCGGCGATGGAAGAAGCGAAATCTTCCATAAAAAGCAAGCTGCTCAGTGGGGAAATGGGTAGCCATGATACGGCTACATCTCATATTTGTAGCCTCTGCCCCAGACGGTACGGATATGCTGAGGATTTTTAGGGTCACGTTCTATTTTTTTGCGAAGGCTGGAAATATGTACGTCGATGGTACGATCCAGATAAGCGCCATCTCCACCTTTGATCCGATCCATCAGCTCGCTGCGGGTAAAGACTTTACCTGGATTGCAGGACATCTCTTTTATAATGGAAAATTCAATTTGAGTGACTTCTATTTCTTGGTCATCGACTAACAGGCTATGACGGTAATCATTCACCCAAACCCTTACCTTTTTAAGCTTTTGAGTTACCGTTTGCGATTCAATGGGCATGTTGGGGCCGCAGCGGCGCAGCAGGGCTTTGATGCGGGCATTTAACTCTATCAGGCTGAATGGTTTGCATAAGAAGTCATCTGCTCCGTCGTCCAGAGCCTTTATTCTTATATTCAGCAGGGTGTTATTAGAGATGACCAGCATAGGGACCGTAGTAAATTGACGGATTTGGCTGATCAGCGCACATTCGACTTTACCGGAAAACATTAGAGCGGTCACAATAATATCGGGCTTAAAACGCATAAGTGTAGGAATTGCAAGTTTAGAGTCATAAATAAGCTCGGTATGATAGCCTTCCTCCTGAAGATGAAGAGCAATCATATCTGCCAAACTTTTTTGATCTTCAATGATGAGTATTTTTATGGGCATGACTGACATCTCCTGTACGGATAAAGATACAATTACATTGCATAAGTATGTATTTTCCACGATAATACATACTTATGTATTCGGCAGAAATGCGAAAATCGAACAGTCCTATAATGAAAGAAAAATATTAATTTAGAGGAAGAAGGTTGCATCTTTGCGAATGATTTTATTATCTGGAGGTTCGGGTAAACGTCTATGGCCCTTATCCAATGTGAACCGCCCCAAGCAGTTTCTTTCTATTTTACGTCATGATGAACGTCCAGAAAGCATGCTGCAACGAATATGGAGGCAATTAGATGAGGCGAATTTGGCAGATGAGGCCTATTTTTCAACGAGTGGAACTCAGGCCGAGCTGATTCGGGGGCAAATTGGCGGAGATGCTGTAGTGATTGAGGAGCCGACTCAACGGGATACCTTCCCGGCCATTTCTCTGGCTACGGCCTACTTGCATGACGTTGCAGGCGCATCACGCGATGAGATCGTAGGGGTCATGCCTGTGGACGGGTATGCGGGGGATGAATTTTTCGAGCATCTGCGTAGGCTTCCTTCGATATTAGAGCAATCAGGAAGCCATATCGCATTAATGGGGGCTGCCCCAACGGAGCCCTCAGATAAATACGGATATATTGTGCCTTCAGCCTCTCCTTCACTTGACCAGCCATATTATAGGGTTAGTTCATTTGTAGAAAAGCCGGATCTGATCCGTTCAGAAGCGTTGATCCGTGAAGGGGCCTTATGGAATTGCGGGGTGTTTGCTTTTAGACTGGGCTTTTTGTTGGATATTCTGAAGCAAATGGGTTTACCAGCCGACTATGAATCTCTTTCGACAAATTACGCAGACTTACCTAAAACTAGCTTCGATATTGCGGTAGTAGAGCATACTCATAAGCTCTCCGTGCTTCCCTATCATGGAGAGTGGAGAGACTTGGGCACATGGGATTCTTTGGTACGGGAAGTAAGTTCGAAGCTGAGTGGCCCGGGATATATTTCAGAAGCTTCACATGACTCGCATATCATCAATGAACTGGAGATTCCGGTTAGCATCTGGAATGTTCCAGACATTATTGTCGTTGCTGGTCCAGATGGCGTGCTGGTTACGGATCGACAGTCGTCAACAGGAATTAAGGATATGGTGGCAGAAATTGAAATCGGCCCGCGTTTTGAGGAGCGCTTCTGGGGAAAGCAAACCGTATTATCCCATCAACAGGCGGCAAGTGGATTGCAGACAGTGACCAAACGCGTGGTCATTTCAAATGGGAGATTTATCAGCTATCATGAGCATCAGTTTCGTAAAGAAGTTTGGACTATAGTTTCTGGAACCGGGAGTGTCTCTATTAATGGCGTGACACAGACAGTCAGCCCTGGTGAGGTCATCGTCATAGAACCCGGTACAAAGCATTTTATAGGGGCAGTAGAGGGAGATTTAGAATTCATTGAGTCACAAATCGGACATATCGTATCCGAAACGGATATTATCCGATATGAATTTCCTGATTCGATTGACGATCATACTCTATGAAGTGTCTACAATATAGGGACTGATAGATACGAACGAGGTTTATCAGAAGGCAGTGAAGAGTAGTAGGAACTATTTTTTATTAGAGCTTAGATGACCTGTACATTCCTAAAAAAGGTATTCATGCGCTACACGAATGAATACCTTTTTTTGCATAAACAGTTCTTTGTGTGCGTAATGAAATGGATAGAAAAGAGACTTATAAAATAAGTTTCTTGGAGGTCAGCCACTCTTTTACAGCGTCTGTACTGAGATCTCTTTTAGGCGTCCATTCTATTTTATCAACCAGCTTGCCGTTTCTGAATTCTGCAATGGTGGGGGTGTATTTAACGTTGTAATCCTCTTTGAATTTATTCCATTGGGGCTTGTCCTTATGGATTTTGTGAACGTTCAAAAAAGTAATTTTAGAGCCTAGATTATACTGTTCGATCATCTTGTTAAAGTTAGGCTCAAACCGATTGCAGTCGCCACAACTCGGTCTGCCGACATAGACAAATACACTTTGATCCTGTTGAATCAAACTCTTAAAACCATCAAATGTAACCGCATTCAAGTGGTCATATATTTCTGGGTAATTGCTTTTGCTCGCTTGGATTTCTTTGTCTTTTTGTTGAACAACCTGCTCTAGGTCTTGAAATTTAACTACAGCTGAAATAGCGATACCAATGACAAGCAACACAATGACACTTAACCCGGCGATATATCCTTTTTTCACAGAAATCCTCCTTTTTTTACATTCTTACACTTACAATAAATGATATTTCCATTTTTCGCTGTAACACTTGTCTCATTATGTATAAAAAAAGAAGCTTTCCATGGGGAAAGCTTCTTTAATCAGCATTTTGCATAATTCGATTCCCAACGCTTGTAAGTACAGTATATAGACGAACTAAAGCGTTTCGATCTATATACTGCTGATTTGAAAACGCTCCTGGGATTTATGCAAAATGCTCTAGTCTGAAAGTTAAACGTTAGACCACAACAGTCAACAAGTAATCCTCACGCTTCACTTCAGTTTCCATTGTGTTCAACACATCCAGGTATTGAGCGGAATTTGTTACGATAATCGGCGTAGCCGTAGTATAGCCTGCCGCCTTAATTTGCTCGATATCAAATTCAAGCAACAGTTGTCCTTGCTTAACTATATCGCCTTCCTTGACGCGCTTGTCAAAGAATTGTCCTTTCAGCTTCACTGTATTAACACCCACGTGAATCAGAATTTCTGCTCCGTCATTGGAAGTAATACCGATGGCATGTCCGGTCGGGAATACTGTCGTAATCGTTCCATTGACAGGAGATGTCAGCACACCCTCTGTAGGATCAATCAGGATTCCTTTCCCCATAGCACCTGAAGCAAAAGCAACATCAGAAGATTGTTCCAAAGGCAATACTTTACCTTGCAGTGGGCTTACGAGAATTTCTTTCTCGATTGCCACTTCTTTCTTTACGGGTGCAGCTTCTGTTTTTGCAGTTTCTTCTTTTGGATCATCAAAGCCCAAAATCATAACCAATACAACTGCAAGTACAAAGGCAACGAGCAAACCGATGACTACCCACAAGAATCCAGGTCCGAAATAAGTCGGCAACGCCAGTAGACCCGGTAATGCAAAGGATTGTGCGTGCGCTCCGCCAGAAGCGATAATCGCCCCGCCGATTGTTCCGGAAATACAAGCATAAATGAACGGCTTTTTCAATTTTAAAGTTATTCCATAAATTGTTGGTTCTGTAATCCCAAAAATAGCGGCCAGCGTAGAGGAACCTGCCAAAGCCTTCATCTGAGTGTTCCGGGATTTCAGGAATACCCCCAATGTTGCACCAGCCTGAGAAAGTACGGCTGCTGTAAGCATCGGAAGCATCGTGTCATAGCCCAATGTTGCAATATTCGACAGCATGACTGGAACGAAGCCCCAGTGTACGCCGAAAATAACAAACACTTGCCAGAATGCCCCGGCAACAGCCCCGGCAATTAGTGGGCTTAAATTGTATACCCATGTAAAACCGTTTGCCAAGCCCTGACTGATCAGGTTACCTACTGGACCAAAGGCCAGAAATGTTAACGGAATAACGACCAGGAGCGAAAGCATCGGCACGATAATGTTTTTAACCGATTGATGGATAAAGGAATTGAACCAGCGCTCCACATAGGACTGAACCCAGACCGCGAGAATAATTGGAATGACACTGGAACTGTAATTAATCAGAATGATCGGAATACCTAAAAACGCCAATCTTTCTGGGTTGCTTACCGCCGTTATAACTGCTGGATAGACCAGAGCTCCAGCGATTGCCACCGATACAAAGGTGTTTGTCTTAAATTTACGGGACGATGTAATAGCCAAAAACACAGGTAGAAAATAGAAAACACTGTCGGAAGCTGCACTTAGGATCAGGTACGTACCGCTTTTATCATTAATCCATTGAAAAGATAAAATTAACGCCAGTAGCCCTTTAAGCAAACCCGCCCCGGCAAGAGCACCGAGAATGGGAGAAAAAATGCTGGAAATGATATCGACCGCTTTGCCAAGAAAATTCGTTTTTTCAGAAGATTCTTCCTTTTTGGCATTGGGATTATCTGCATCCTGCAAATTCGTTTCTGCCATCATATGCTCAAACACTTGACCTACATTGTTACCGATGACCACTTGAAACTGGCCGCTGCTTTCCACTACTGTAATGACACCAGGGGTTGCTTCCAGTGCGGCTTTGTCTGCTTTTGTACGATCATTTAATTTAAATCTCAAGCGTGTAGCGCAATGGAATACCGAATTGACATTCTCTTCGCCACCAACGAGGGTCACTATTTTTTTAGATAGTTCTTTATCACTCATGTTCAGAACTCCTTATGGGTTATTCTTGCTACTGATAGGATTTACTGTTTACATCTGTTGCTAAGATGCGCCGGCGTGCACCTTTTTAAACTTGTAAACAAGAAAAACCTAAACTCGTGGTGAAAACTACGCACTCTCCTATAGAGGAACGTCGATTTCACCATCAGTTTAGGTTTTGCCTGCCTTACCAGTCACAATCCATGAACGATGAGGATATGAAGTTGTTAATCTTATATGTTATTACGCTCAGTTACCCGATGAATATGGATAGTTAGATATACGTATTCATCCTTGCTTAAATATTGATCGTATGTTTTTTCCAGATACTCATTGATCTTTTGGGCACAAGCAAAAGCTTCGGTATACGTCTGCTTCACCTGGTTGTACAAAAATTCTTCACCACTGTGAATGACTTCTTTGCGAATCACTCGCATCGCAAAATATTGCAAATGTGTCAAAAATCTCGAATAGCTAAAAGAAGACTCATCCAGCACAATTCCGTAATGATACGTAATAATGTTCAATATATGTTGGACAATCTCAGTCATTTTCAGTGTAGATTTCATTTCGTTACCGTCGATCCGTGCATTCACCATATGCAATGCAATAA
This sequence comes from Paenibacillus sp. OT2-17, assembly GCF_009827695.1. Classification (NCBI taxonomy): domain Bacteria; kingdom Bacillati; phylum Bacillota; class Bacilli; order Caryophanales; family Paenibacillaceae; genus Paenibacillus; species Paenibacillus sp. OT2-17. The sequence goes on from NZ_WUDQ01000042.1 coordinate 6,216, forward strand.
ATCCTGCTTCATCTTCGCCCAATTTTACTCCGAGCGTATTTTCAATTTTTTGAAGAGCATCCAGTCCAACTGCAAATTCTTTTTTGTAGAAGCGTTTAATTTCATACAGCATCGCGTTTTGGAGTGCCAGTCCTTTTTCTAGCCGTTGTATGGCAAAATGAATATGGTCGGTCAACGTTAAATAAATATTATCGCTTAACTCCGTATCCAGCACTTCCGTTGCATGGGTTACGATTTCATTCACGACCTCCAGATGAGACACTGGAATATCGTTCAGCAGTTCAGTTAGTTTAGCCGTGAACTCGTTTTCATTTAACATGAAAATCTTATCTATTTTATCATCATCGACTTGATCGCCAGCCACCTTTTTGAAGGAAATACCTCTTCCCATCACGATGACCTCTTTGCCTTTATCGTTTTTAGTCAATAGGACGTTGTTATTGAGCACCTTCTCAATAATCATTGAAGTTCCCCCTCCCATCCTTTACCAATAAAAAATGCCTAAGCACAATTCAACACTATTGTTAGCAATAGCACTCAATTGAACTCAGGCATTGCCCGCATCACCGGTCACAATCCTTCGATATAGTGCTATTGTAGCACAAAAAAAAGCGATTTCAACATATTTTATTCTGATTCGACAAAAAATATTTCATATCAAGGCCCTTTTGCCTAATTTGCAAGTAAATCGTTACCTTACGTGGTCGTACGTTCAATGAGGCAGTACTCTAGCGAATGAAGCTCCATTTGGCGTCCAATCAGCTGAGGGGAAAGCATGAAAAAAGCATTTTGTGCTTGAGCCATGATGGGATTTTGAATCGTTGTAATCCCCATCGTATGCGCCAGCTCCGTGTTATCGAATCCGACAATCGCCAGATCTTCCGGTACGTTCAGCCGTTGTCTGCGTGCTTCGCAGAGAATGCCCACTGCTACATAATCGTTAGCACATAAAATAGCCTCTGGGAATTCTTCCCGACGCTGTAACAAATCCCGTACGACCTGTTCGCCATCACGGATATTATAAATAGAAGAGTGATTCCAGTGTTGCAACACTGGCAGATTGTTCTCACTCATGATCTGTTCGTAGGCTCGTTGTCTGCTATGGGTATTGATGCTGCTCGGACGACCAAAAGCGTTGGCTATACGAGTATAGCCTTTTTGTATCAAATGTTTTAGCGCTAACATATATCCTTCATACTGATCCATAGCGACGGAGCGAATATCGGTATGCTCCATTCGTTGCCACGAAACGATCGGGCCATATTTGCAATAGGTACTCAAAAAATCAGTGTCATTCACGCAGGAAATGATGACCAGCGCATCGACTCTTTTTCTTTTTAAATCCTCAAAGGCTTGAAGCTCTTTCTTTTTGTCTTCTCCCGAAGTATAAATAATGGTTTGGAATTCATACTGGCCGGCTACTTCCACAAAGCTGTCCAGAAAAGCCAGAACAATTTCATTAATAGTTGAAGTAATGATACCGATCTGAAGCGTCTGACCCTTGGATAGAGAAATGGCATTCCGATTAGGAACATAATCCAATTCCTGCATGATTTTTAAAATCTTAGTTCTTGTTTCGTGACTGACATGGGGTGACTGATTTAATACTCTGGATACCGTAGCTTTGGAAAAGCCCGCCAGTTTTGCAATTTGATCAAGATTCGACATGGTGCTTCTCCTCACATAAGAAAAAAATACTTGACATGAAACGCGTTACAACGATTAGGATGCTTATGAAGGCATTACGTCTATTTTAAAGCAACTGTCAATGCTTTTCAAAGGAGAACGGTTACTGTCCGGCGGCAAAGTTGTCGAAGTGCTACTCCCTGCACCAAAGGGGTATTATTTACTAGACCAAAGTAAAAATCTTAAATACGGAAAGAGGTTTTTATACTATGACTAAGACATTAAAAGGATTTCCCGAAAATTTCCTGTGGGGTGGTGCAACTGCAGCTAACCAATTGGAAGGCGCTTTTGACGTAGATGGAAAAGGATTGTCCAGTGCGGACATGGTTGCCTATGTACCCAAAGCAGAACGCAAGAACGATCATGCTATGGAGATTTCGTCCGAGCGACTTGAAGACATTTTGGCAGGCAAAGTCAATGCCCGTTTCCCAAAACGTGAAGGTGTGGACTTTTACCACCACTACAAAGAAGATATTGCATTGTTCGCTGAAATGGGCTTTAAAGTATTTCGTATGTCCATCCACTGGTCGCGGATTTTCCCGAATGGCTATGATGCCGAGCCGAATGAAGCAGGATTGCAATTCTACGACAATGTATTTGATGAGCTGCGCAAATATAATATTGAGCCCTTGGTAACATTGTCGCATTATGAAACACCGCTAGGTCTGACTCAGAAGTATAATGGCTGGCTGGGTCGTGAAGTCATACAACACTACGTAAATTATGCCGAAACGGTGTTTACACGCTATAAGGATAAAGTAAAATACTGGCTGACCTTTAATGAAATCAATGTAATGACCATGAGTCCGTTCACCGGTGGCGGTGTGGTTATTGACCGTGTAGAAAACAAACAACAAGCGATATATCAAGCATTGCATCATCAATTTGTAGCTAGTGCACTGGCGACCAAACGGGGACATGAGATCATCCCAGGCGCTCAGATCGGCTGTATGCTGGCTCGTATGGAAAGCTATCCACATACGTGTAATCCAGCGGATATACTGAAAGCCCAGCATGAAAATCAGATGAACCTGTTCTTTACGGATGTGCATGCCCGTGGGGAATATTCCAACTACATGAATCGTTATTTTGAAGAAAATAATGTTGTTATACACACAGAACCAGGCGATGCCGAAATTTTAAAAAATAACACGGTCGATTATATCTCATTCAGCTACTACATGACCTTGACCGTTTCTGCAGGTCCAGAAGGTGAGAAAGCAGCAGGAAACCTGATTGGCGGGGTGAAAAATCCATATTTACAGTCCTCTGACTGGGGATGGCAAATTGATCCGATCGGTCTGCGTGTTACGCTGAACACGTTATATGACCGCTACCAAAAGCCGCTGTTTATCGTGGAAAATGGCCTAGGTGCTTATGATAAGGTGGAAGAAGACGGATCTGTGCATGACACATATCGTATTGATTACTTGCGTCAGCATATTGTTCAAATGAAGGAAGCAATTGCCGACGGTGTTGATCTGATTGGTTACACCAGCTGGGGTCCTATCGACCTTGTGAGCATGTCTACTTCCGAAATGTCCAAGCGCTACGGATTTATTTACGTCGATCTGGATGATGATGGTAACGGAACGCTCAAACGCTCCAAAAAGGACTCATTTAACTGGTATAAAAATGTGATAGCAACCAATGGTGAAGAATTGTAATTTCATATCATCTCGGGCGGGTATAGCAGAGGACATCCTAAGGATGCAATCTGCTGTACCCGCTTTTTTGATAGACACAATAATAATATTTCAGAGGGCTTCACAAACTTTTCACTTGTAATAAGCTGAAAGTTTTCTGTATAATGAATAAAAATTTCATATGTCTGGTTGATGTTTGCGGGAGATGGAACGAAGGTTCCGACCGAAGGGGCAAAACTCTCAGGTGCTTAGGCTGATTACAGCAACAAGCGGGGACCGTAAACGGACAGAACTCTGGAGAGACCCTTAATTGGGCGCCGAAGGTGCACCGCAGAGAACATCTGCTTAAACTCTCAGGCAAAAGGACAGAGACGCGAATAACCTGTGACAGGGAATGCCCTAGGCTTTTTTATATTAGAGGCAGAAACCTGCGCAAGATGGTTGTATTTTTTCGTGCCTTTAACCTCTCCAGGAGTCGAATCAGCGGATTTGACTCTTTTTTGTTTTCTAATATGCTGGAGGAGCGGGTTGAAATGAATTTGGTACATGTGTTAGAAGCGATTAGTAGCTGGATATGGGGGGCGCCTCTCATCATTCTTGTCATGGGAACGGGGTTATGGCTGACCATACGTTTGAAGATGCTGCAGGTATTCCGCCTGCCCCTAGCGATCAAGCTGATCGGTAAAGCCCCGAATGAAGGCAGCGGGGATGTAAGTAGTTTTGCGGCTTTGAGTACAGCGTTGGCGGCTACAGTTGGCACAGGAAGTATTGTCGGCGTAGCAACAGCCATTAAGCTGGGCGGGCCGGGTGCCTTGTTCTGGATGGTCGTTGCAGCCTTTTTTGGGATGGCGACGAAATATGCGGAAGGTGTACTTGCGGTAAAATACCGGGTGAAGGATCGGAATGGGCAATTTTCCGGCGGCCCGATGTATTATATTGAGAAAGGTCTGGGACGCCGTTTTAAACCGCTGGCGATGCTGTTTGCTTTTTCGGGCATGCTGGTAGCGTTGTTCGGGATTGGAACGTTTCCGCAGGTCAAAGCGATTGTATCTTCGACCGAAAACAGTTTTGGCGTTCCGCCCATTGTAACGGCACTGATTATTGCTATCCTTACAGGACTTGTTACTATTGGAGGACTCAAAAGCATTGCCAAGGTATCGACGAAGGTCGTTCCTTTTAAAACAGGCTTGTACGTACTGATCTGTCTCATCGTACTGATTCGGTTTGCTGACCAACTTCCTGCCGCAATTGCGCTGGTGCTCCATTCGGCATTTTCAACTACATCTGCAACGGGCGGATTTGCCGGAGCTACGATTATGCTGGCGATGCGAAGTGGGGTAGCCAGAGGTATTTTTGCCAATGAGGCCGGATTGGGAAGCGCACCGATTGCAGCTGCAGCTGCCAAAACCAAATGGCCTGCGGAGCAAGGGCTAATTTCCATGACAGGCGTGTTTATTGATACGATGGTTATTTGTGTGATGACCGGGTTGACGCTACTGGTTAGTGGTGTGTGGAGCGGGCCTACCGATGCGGGCCTGATGACTCAGCAAGCATTTTCCAGCGCATTCCCGCTGGGGGCAGAACTGCTCACAATCATTCTGATTATGTTTGCGTTCACCACCATGCTCGGCTGGAACTATTACGGGGAACGCTGTGTTGAATATTTGCTTGGGGTCAAGTGGATTAAGCCATACCGCTATCTGTTCATCCTACTGGTTGCCGGGGGCGCGTTCATTAAACTGGATGCGATTTGGCTGCTGGCAGATATCTTTAACGCAATGATGGCTTTCCCGAACCTGATTGCCCTGCTCGGCTTATCAGGAATTGTAGTCGCAGAAACCCGAACCTATATGGATTCTCTGAATTCTAGTAAGAAAAAGGGCATTCTTGCAGGTGCCAGTGTAGGGGCAGCTATCCAAGTAGAAGAAAAAGGACAAACGGTTAATTCATAAATTCCAAAAGGGAGTGCCCTCAGTCATCACAGGCTTGAGGACACTCCCTTTTGAATGTTATAACGATGCGTGCAAAATAGCTGAAATATCTTCTTGATTCAGCTTTTTATAATTACCGAAGCCTCCGTATTCCATTTCACGGGCTGCAATGTTTGCGACTTTTTCCAATTGCTCATCATTAATATTGTAATCGGCCAGGGTGGAAGGGGCACCGAGACTTGTCCAGAATGCACTCAGGCGATCAATCCCCTCCAAAGCAATTTCCTTATCCGTTTTACCAGTGGTATCTAAATCAAACATGCTGAGCATCAGCCGCTTCATGCGTGCAGCATCCTGATCCACCGTATGTCTCATCCAGTTGGGGAAGAGGATCGCCAGACCGCCAGCATGAGGAATATCATATACAGCGGATAATGCATGTTCAATCGTATGCGAAGCCCAGTCCCCGAAGTAGCCCATTTGCAGTGTTCCGTTAAGGGCAATCGTTCCGGCATATAAAATCGTTTCACGATGCTCGTAGTTGTGCAAATCCTCCAGCAGCTTAGGTGCAGTTTCGATCACGGTTTGCAGCACGGAAAAGCACATACGATCTTGCAACGGTGTATTTTTAACATTGTGAAAATATTGTTCAAACACATGGCTCATCATATCCACCATGCCATATACCGTCTGATCACGTGGCACAGAGAAGGTGTTTTTTGGGTCCAGAATCGAGAATTTCGGATGCGTTACCGCGCTGCCCCATACGTATTTTTCGTTCGTTTCCCAGTTGGTGATAACAGAATCAGGATTCATTTCTGAACCGGTGGCGGCGAGTGTGAGGATGGTGCCGAATGGCAGAGCCTGGGTTGGCATGTGCTTTTTGTTGATAATATCCCACACGTCGCCGTCATATTCAGCCCCTGCTGCGATGGCTTTGGTGCAATCAATAACGCTTCCACCGCCTACAGCAAGTAAGAAGTCGATTTTTTCATTTCGGCAAATGTCGATACCCTTCTTAACGGTGGACAAGCGCGGATTCGGTTCTACGCCGGACAATTCATGAATGTTGAGATGTAGCGGCTCTAACGCGTTTAATACCTGGTCATACAGACCATTTCGTTTGACACTTCCGCCTCCATATACCAGCAAAATGTTTTTGCCGTAATTCAGCAGCTCCTGCTGGAGTTCTTCAATTTGATTGTCTCCAAAAATTAATTTGGTGGGGTTATAATATGTGAATTTGTTCATCTGGTAAGCTTCCCTCAGTTCATAGTTCATAGTTCATAGTTCATGTTCAAATCGTAAATCGCTTAACCTGATTGCCTGTTGGATACCTAACTTCATCATGTAAGCTATTTGAAATGACGATTAACTATTATACATGAAATGAATAAGGGAATTCAAGTAAATCTAATCTTTGACTGCTCCGGCGGCAAGATCGGAAATAAACTGGCGGCTAATGAAAAGAAATAAAATAATAAGTGGCAGTACAGCCAGCAGGGTGCCCGCAATGACCATCGCATAATCCATATTGTAAATCCCGTTCAATTGTGACAGTGCAATCTGGAGCGTGAATTTACGTTCATCCGTTAAGACGATTAGCGGCCATAAATAATCATTCCAGGCTCCTATAAAGGTAAATGCGCCGAGAAAAGCGAACGCAGGACGTAGAATAGGCAGTGCTACATTCAAGTACAGTCGAAAAAAGCTGCATCCGTCCATCCGGCCCGCATCCAGCAGTTCCTTTGGAATGGATTCTTCCGCATATTGACGAATCCAGAAAATGCCGAAGGCATTTACCATCCCCGGGATGATAAGCGCTTTGAACGTACCTACCCATCCAAAGGAGGCCATCATGACAAAGGAGGGGACAAGCGAAAGTTGTGAAGGGACCATCATCGTAGCTAGCAGAACGATAAATAGCACTTTTTTGCCCGGAAAATCAAACTTGGCGAATGCAAAACCTGCCAGTGAATCGAAAAACAGAACCAATAGGGTAACAGAACCGGCTACAAAAAGGGTATTAAAAAAGGCTCCGGCAAAATTAATCTGTTGTAATACTCTCGTTATGTTATCCAAGAAGTGGCTGCCAAACCACAATTGTGGTGGAAAACGATAGATGTCTGAGGTTGTACGGGTTGCCATGACGATCAGCCAGTAAAATGGAAACATCGACAGAATGATTCCCACCAACAATCCGGCATATAAAACAAAGGATTTTGCGCGTGTCTGCATCATGTTGTGAAGCTCCTTCCCATCGTTATTTTTTACCTTGAACGAGTTTCCAGTTTATGATGGAGAATAGAGCAATGATGAGGAACATGCCCCATCCGACGGCTGCACCATATCCAAAATAGTTGTTAATGAACGACTCGCGATACAGGTATAAAACGATGGTCATGCCACTTGCCCCGGAACCGCCGTCATTACCGACAAGGACCTGTGGCTCGGTGAAGAGCTGCATACCGCCGATGGTGGACGTAATCACCGTAAACAGAATGACTGGGCGTAGCATGGGGATAGTGATGCGGAAAAAAGCTTGCGCTCCGGTTGCCCCGTCTATTTTGGCGGCCTCATACAGCACATGCGGAATACTCTGGAGTCCGGCCAAATAGATGATTGCGTTATAGCCCATCCATCTCCATACGACCATAGAAGAAATGGCAATTTGGATACCCCATGGCACATTCAACCATTGAACCATGGGTAGTCCCAAGAGTTGCAGAAGGTAGTTGAGAAATCCAAAATTGTTGGCAAATAAGGCACCAAATATGATGGCAACAGCCACAATAGACGTCACATTGGGCAGGAAGAATCCAACTCGCCATAAGGTGCGCATTTTCACAAAAGGGGCATAAAGCAGAAAGGCAATAATCAGTGCGAAGAATAGCATTGGAATCGTGGCGTACACCCAAATCACAAACGTATTGCCTACAGCCTGCCAAAATTCATTGTCTGTCACAAGGTAGCGAAAATTGCCCAAGCCGTTGTAGGTCATGTCTCCGATCCCGTCCCATTTGTGAAACGCTAGATATAATGAAAAACCAATCGGAAACAGTCCAAAGATGCCAAACAGTAGATAAAACGGCGAGATCGCAGCATAAACGGCACGGTGCTTCCAGATTTCTCTCAGCATAATGTCCACACGCCTTTTTTGAATTTTGTTTTTTTTACCGCTGTAATTCCCGTTCGATTCGATCCATCGTTTCCGTCCATAATGCATCAGGATTAGCATCCTGCTTGGCGACATTAGCAAGGCGACGGGTCACAATGCCGTGGATGACAGGATAGCGCTCGCCGAAATAGCTGCTTTTCACATGACGTGCGGAGGTGGCAAAGATGAGTCCGGTGGCCTGACCACCAAAGAAAGGCTCGGGTGTCCCCATGATAGGATCGTTATAGACGCCGGGAGTGGACGGGAACAGTCCGATTTTGTGGTAGGCTTCCAGCTGGTGTTCCGGGTTTTGCAGCCAGGTCAGGACTTCAAAGGCTTCTTTGGGATGTTTGCTGGATTTGAGGATAGAAATGAAAGAACCACCCAGGTTGCCGTCTCCTCCAGGAGCACGGGCGACTCTCCATTTGCCCGCTGTATCCGGCGCGGCCTCTGTGAGAACTTGCTTCATCCAGATAGCCCCTACAAAAGAGGCAATTTTGCCGTTATTGACCGAAGCGTTCCATTCGGGAGTCCAGCCATCCGCATTGGCGAGCAGATGCTTCTTGTGGAAATCGACAGCGGTTTTCCAGCCCAGACGGATGTCAGGAGATTGATTGCCGATGTAGCTGCCATCCGACTTGAAGTAAAGGTTTGTGTGCTGAGCGAGCACTTGATTGTAAACGTTTACAATATTATCAGCCAAAAATGAACGGCTTCCGAATTTCTGCTCAAGTTGTTCTCCGGCTGCCATGTAATCATCCCATGTGCGGATGGAGGCACTAACCTTTTCAGGATCACTAGGCAAGCCTGCTTGTTCAAACAGATCACTTCGGTAGAAGAGGGCGGTAGGCCCAGTATCCATGGGAAATGCAATCATTTTACCATCAGGAGTGATCCCTTGATTCCATTTCCATTCCAAATATTGATCCTTCAAGCGGTCTGCTCCGAGTTCCCTTAAGTCATAAAAACGATCCGCACTGGGGAACAGCTCCACCATCCAATCGTTCAGAGCTACGATGTCTGGTTCACCGGAACGAGCTGCGAGCGTTGTCTTCAGTTTGGCTTTGAAGTCACCGCCTATTTTTTGAGTTTTTAATTCAATGTTGGGAAATTGTTTTTCCGCTTGGGCGAGTAGTTCATCGTCAATGGAACGGTTCCAGTACCATAATGTAAGCGTTATCTTTTTTCCATTTGACAAATTAGTTTCAGATGATTGACTTTCAGAGGACGAGGGTTCACTACAAGCACTGAACATCGTGAGAAAAGCAAGACATAATACCAGCCATTGTACTGTCTTCACATCATTTCCCTCCTTGCTGTCTGAGATAATCTGCCTGCTAAACAAGTTGTAAATGGTTTAGCTCCATCATATGAAGCTGTTACCCATTTATGTGCATTGACTTAACCAAAAACAAAAAAATTGAAACAAAGCATGTATAGAAATTAAATACTCTAAAGATATTGATCCTACTAATTCGAAGGATGATAAAACAATAAGGCAGATATTATGTCAAAAGGAATCTAAATCGTCAATGCTGAGCAATATCCTGGAAAAATTCAATGATGAATTCGAAGAACGATTTCTCTATATCAGTGTGCAGTTCCCCAGCAGGATAGGACAGATAGATTGTTCGCATACATCGAGGCTCCCTGATTTGAAGCAGCTTGATGTCTTCGGTTACGACGTTCCTCCACAGGATAGAAGGAATAAAGGAGATGCCAAGCCCTGTTTGAATCAACCCTCTTACCGTAGCCGGATCATCACTTTCAAAGACGATGTTCGGTTCAAAAGGGATATGAGTAAAAAAGCGGTCCGTTGTTTTCCTAAGCGAATTACCAGGTGTAAGGCTGATAAACTTCTCATGCTCTAGATCTTTCAGGAATACGGTGTTCTGAGCGCTCAGAGGGTGAGAATTTGGTACGCCAAGCAAAATTTCCTCCTCCAGCAGGATCGCATGCTCGTTGCCTGCCAACTCTTCGGACGTAATCGCAAAATCGTACGCCAGTCCTTTCTTCACCATCGCAGGGTGCTGGGTCAGGTTGAATCTAATTTGAGGGTAGAGATCGCGAAACTTACCGACAAGGTTGGGCAATAGCATAGAGCCGACAGCGACGTATAACGTGATGACCTCTACCTTTTCGTTCTTCATTTCTTTGACTTCGGATACGCCTTGCTCTAGCGCTGATAGCGACTGGTTCACTCTTTTCAGGAACTTCTTGCCATATTCATTCAGCACGATATGTTTTCCTTCGCGGTCAAATAGCTGCACACCCAATTCCGTCTCCAGGTTTCTAATCATTTTACTTAAGGCAGGCTGTGAGATAAACAATTCGTTCGCGGCACGTGTGACATGTTCATACTTCGAGGTCACTTGAAAATACTTAAGCTGCAAATAATCCATTATGGAGTAGCTCCTTTATAACCATTAGGTTATCGATTATATGTGAATATATATATTTTACAGGTATTTGCTCACTTATTACAATTGACAATGTAAGAAATTGAATCCGCTAAAGGTGGTGAGATTCTGAACATCGTTTTTACATTTCCCGGCCAGGGGTCACAGGTTCCTGGAATGCTCCAAGATGTGCCCGAGTATGTGAAAAAGGCAACAAGTATCATCGGAAATGAACTGCGTGATGATGAGAAGGCTATGGGCTCAACGGTCTGGATTCAGACGGCACTCTTCGTTAAGGAGACGGCAATAGCCTATCGGTTGATCGAGCAGGGTATCCGGCCCCAATTCGTGGCAGGGCACTCCATTGGTGCATTTCCTGCGGCGGTCATCGCGGGAGTTCTTTCGTTCGAGGATGCGCTTCGGATCGTATGGCTCCGTGCCAGGTTGATGGAAGAAGCCTTCCCTGAAGGCTATGGAATGGGTGTGATTATGGGGCTTACGAAGGCAGAGGTTCAACAAGCCGTGCTTCTCTCCCATAGTGAGGCGACGCCAGTCTATCTCTCGAATATAAACGCAGAGCAACAAATCGTCGTATCCGGATCATTGGTAGGGTTAAATAAAGCATTTATGCAAGTGAAAGAGCTTGGGACCGCTAAAACGGCGCTTCTGAAGGTTCCGATTCCTTCACACTCCCCGCTGATGTCAGAGGTAGCCAATAAGCTATTGCTGAAAATACACACTTTTTCTTTGCGGGACGCTCAAATACCATATTTGGTGAATCATACGGGCAGAAAGACGAAAGCCAAGGAAAAAATCGCGGAGGACCTTGCACTAAACGTAGCATATCCCGTTCGGTGGATGGATATGGCGGCTGTCTGCGTCGAATCGGGAGCTGACTGTTTCATCGAGATGCCGCCGGGTCATACTCTTTCCAGACTTGTCAAGCAAGCCCACAAGGATACCCGGCAAATGGCCGTGGACGAGATCGGTCTGGAAGCGACTCAGTATCTGATTAGAAAATGGAAGGAGCAAGAAGAATGAATAAAGTACTGCGATCCTGGTCACAAAAACGTGATAAAAAGCAGGAAAAGTTAGGAAAGGTGGAAAAGTGGCTCGACGGAAAATACATCGACTCCTCCCGAATTGTCGACCTGATGGAGGCGCTAATTGATCCAGGCGCGAAGGTCGTCCTGGAAGGAGATAACCAGAAGCAAGCGTCTTTCCTTTCCCAGAAGCTGCTGGAAGTCGATCCTGGCAAAGTGCATGATTTGCATATGATTATGTCCAGCATTTCAAGACCCGAACATTTGGATATTTTCGAGAAGGGCATCGCTGGGAAGCTGGACTTCTCCTACAGTGGCTCCCAAAGCCTGCGTGTTGCGCAAATGATTGATGACGGGATACTTAAGCTCGGTGACATCCATACGTATTTGGAATTGTTCGGACGTCTCTTCATTGACCTTATTCCAGATGTGGTGCTGGTAGCGGCAGACAAATCAGATCGCGAGGGCAATCTGTATACCGGAAACAATACAGAAGAAACTCCGACGATCGTGGAAGCGGCCGCTTTCAAGGATGGGATCGTGATCGTGCAGGTCAACGAAATCGTGGACGAGCTGCCGAGAACCGATATTCCAGCCTCCTGGGTCGACGTCATTGTACAAGCCGACAAACCGTACGCACTGGAAGCACTGTTCACCCGTGATCCGCAGAATATTACTGAACTGCAAATCCTGATGGGCATGATGGCGATCAAGGGTATTTATGGAAAACATCAGGTGCAGTCGCTTAATCACGGCATTGGCTTTAATACTGCAGCGATTGAGCTTTTGCTGCCGACCTATGGTGAACAGCTTGGCCTGAAAGGGAAGATTGCCAAGCACTGGGCCCTGAATCCGCATCCAACTTTGATTCCGGCGATTGAATCGGGTTGGGTCGAAAGCATTCACAGCTTTGGAGGCGAGGTCGGTATGGAGAAATACATTGCGGCTCGTTCAGATGTGTTCTTCGTCGGCAAGGACGGATCTATGCGCTCCAACCGCGCGATGTGTCAGGTTGCAGGCCAGTTCGCTGTAGATATGTTTATCGGATCAACGCTACAAATGGACTGTGCAGGTAATTCGTCTACCGTTACTTCCGGCAGATTGTCCGGTTTTGGAGGAGCGCCGAATATGGGGCATGATCCTCGGGGGCGGCGACATGCGACTCCTGCCTGGCTTGACATGATCGAGCGCCCGACGGAACTCTCCAAAGGCCGGAAATTGGTCGTGCAGATGGTTGAAACATACGGTGCCAACAAAAAGCCAGTATTTGTAGATTCGCTAGATGCCATCAAGGTGAAGGATGAATCTGGTCTTGCCATTACGCCAGTCATGATTTACGGGGATGATGTCACCCACGTCCTTACCGAGGAAGGCATTGCATACCTCTACAAGACGGACAGCATAGAGGAGAGAAAGAAGGCGCTCGCGGCAATCGGAGGCGTAACGCCTTTAGGGATGGAAAGCAATGAGAGCGATGTAAGCCTGCTGCGTGACAGAGGGATCGTGGCCTATCCGGAGGATCTTGGGATCATGCGCAGACAAGCCAAGCGCTCGATGCTGGCAGCACAGACGATTAACGATCTCGTAGATTGGTCAGACGGATTGTATGATCCGCCGGCTAAATTCCGGAGCTGGTCTTAAAGCCATGCTCACGATGAAGCATACAGCTTTCGCGGCTTCTCTGGCTGCCAAAGCTGTAAAGGCACTGATGGAAGAGGCTCTTCTTACGCCCAAGCCTGGACTTGTCGATGCCAGAGACAATGGCTCTCATACAGATATGTCCATCGAGCTAATGCTTGCATCCGCGAGAGTATTGGAGAATACGTTTCGGGAAATAGCCATTGTGTCATACCTTCACCCGGTGGACCAGACTTTGCGCGAAAAGATAGCTCTAATCGGGCGGGAAGGCGAGAAGGTGATGCTCAGTGCAACGAACGGTATCAATACACATAAGGGTGCCATTTGGGCCCTTGGCCTTTTAACCAGTGCACGGGCAGCCTTTCCAAGGGAACGGGATCCACATCAGATTATGAGTATTGCAGGAAGAATCGCATCGTTCCATGACCGGTATCGCCCGGTGCAGCAGACGAATGGACAATCGGTTAAGAAGAGATACGCGGTAGTAGGGGCAGAGGAAGAAGCGAAGCTAGGCTTTCCACACATCCGGGACGAAGCTTTGCCTGCTTTGCTGCGCGCCAGGGCTTGTGGGAAGACAGAGGTGGAAGCACGCATAGAAGCTTTATTGGCCTTGATGGCAAGTGTGGATGATACCTGCATCCTGCACCGCGGTCAGTTGACGGATCTGATGGCGATTCAGAGAATGTCCGCAGCGTTCCTTGCAGCAGACGGATTAAGAACCCAGTCTGGCAGAAAGCTGCTCTACCGCTTGTCCGAGTATTGCAATGTTAGACAACTCTCGCCCGGAGGCAGTGCCGACCTGCTAGCTGCCACATTATTTCTTATCGATTGATACTTTTAATTGGAGGTGTTTCTGAAGGATGGAAAAATTACAGTTTCAATACCAGACTACGAAGCCCATCTGTAAGCCGGCACA
>NZ_WUDQ01000430.1:0-3212 GCF_009827695.1 Paenibacillus sp. OT2-17
GGAACGAACAGAGTTCGGCTGGGGAATTGATCCGGCAGGCTTGCGTGTTACTCTTAGGAAGATCTATGACCGCTATCAGCTACCGCTGATCATTACCGAGAATGGACTGGGGGCTTTTGATTCCTTGGAAGAGGGCGATGTCGTAAGAGATGATTACCGCATCGATTACTTGCGCAAGCATATCAAGCAATGCCAGCTGGCTATTACGGACGGGGTGGAGCTGTTTGGTTATTGTCCTTGGTCCGCAATTGATCTGGTCAGCACCCACCAGGGAGTAAGTAAACGTTACGGATTCGTCTATGTTGACCGGGATGAGTTCAACCTGAGACAATTGCGGCGGATTCGCAAGAACAGCTTCCATTGGTACAAAAATATGATTTCCTCAAATGGAAGCGCTCTCTAGATTATTGTTCAACAGATGAAACTCTAAAACAGGAGTTGAAGGAATATGGCTAACGAAAAAAAACTATCGCATAAATTGCAAAGATACGCTGGGAAAATTCAGCAAAATCGCTATATGAGCGCTATATCAAATGGACTGATGTCCACCCTTCCTTTTTTGATTATTGGAGCATTTTCGACGCTTTTCTCCGCACTTGCCTGGGAGCCTTACCAGAACCTCATCGCACCCATCAAGGGTATTATCGGATTAGGATCGACGATGACAACTGGCATCGTCGCCCTCTATGCAGTCTTCTTCATTGCCTACAGACTGGCGCAAGCTTTTGACAAGGACCCACTGGTTCCCGCAGCAACGGCACTGCTCTCGTTTCTTATTTTGACGCCGATCCAAACATTCGATAAAGTCCGGGCGCTTCCACTTCAGTGGCTCGGTGCGCAGGGTTTGTTTGTCGCCATGTTGGTTGGCTTGCTCGCTTCCCGATTGTATATCTGGATTGTCGATCGCAACTGGACCATTAAAATGCCCGAAGGAGTACCGCCTACCGTTGTCAAAACATTCTCAGGATTAATTCCGGCGATACTCGTAGCTATGGTATTCGTTATCGTTTCCGGTCTATTCATGCATACGTCATTCGGTACGGTCCATGAGTTTATTTATACCTATCTGCAAGTGCCACTGGAAGGACTGGGTGGATCACTGGGGGCTATGATTGTCGCCCTCATCATTATGCAGGTGCTCTGGATGTTCGGAATCCACGGTGCAATCGTAACGCTTGCCATCGTCAAACCGATCTGGATGAGTCTGGATCTTGCCAATCTCGACGCTTTCCAGGCGGGAGCTCCGCTTCCGAACATTATCGGGCTGGCTTTCTGGTACATTTTCTCAAACTATGCGCCGATGCTGGGCTTCGCTCTCCTGCTGGTCTTCTTGGCCAAGAGTAAGCAATTACGCACAATTGGCAAGCTCGGTCTTCCGGGGACTTTTTTCTCGATTCACGAGCCACTCATTTTCGGAATTCCAGTTGTTTTGAATCCGCTCCTGGCTATTCCGTTTATCGTTGCTCCTATCGTCTGCGCGGTCCTCGGTTATTTTGCGACAACTGCGGGCTTGCTGCCTGCACCCATCGGAATTTACCCGGCATTTGGCACTCCGATTTTTGCTCTTGGCTTTATTGAGGGGAGCTGGAGACTTGCAGCTGCACAGCTTTTGCTCATTCCCGTTTGTATGTTGATTTACTATCCGTTCTTTAGAACGCTTGATAAACAAGCGTTGAACAGGGAACGCGAAGCACAGGAGAAGTTAGAGCAGGAGGGAACGGCTGGAGCCCAAACTAGTATCGTTACTTCATAAATGAGCAATAAAAGGGAAAGCGGCGAACTGTTCGCCGTTTTCTGTCATTACAGCAATAAGGGGGATGCCGTATGATAAAGCTTGGCATAGCGGAGAACAAACGTTACTTTGTCAATGAAGGAGTTCCATTTTTTTATCTGGCCGATACCGTCTGGAGCGCATTTACCAACATCTCACTGGAGGAATGGGCTGATTATCTTGACTACAGAAGTAGCCAGGGGTTTAATGTTCTGCAAATCAATTTGCTGCGCCAGTGGGATGCCAGCGGCAGTGATTTGGATTACGAACCGTTCGTACGGATTGAGGACGGAAGCTACGATTTTTATTCGCTGAATCCAGACTATTTTGACAGGGCGGAGACAATGGTCGAGATGGCGGTGAGCAAGGGATTTGTACCCGCGCTTGTTTTGCTTTGGTGCAATTACATCCCAGATACATGGGCGGCCAAGCTTCGTGATGAGAAAAAGATGCCTCTGGAGGCGGTAGAACCGTATGTGCGCTACGCGGCAGACCGATTCTCAAAGTATCACCCTATCTATATTGTGAGCGGGGATACCGACTTCCCGTCAGAGCGAGCGAACGAGTATTACCGCACCACACTTCACGTTGTGAAGACACATAGTCCGGAGTGTTTGACTACTCTCCACATTCAGGGGAGACTGGCGGATCTGCCGGATGAGTTCATTAACGATCCTAATTTGGACTTTTACATGTACCAATCAGGTCACAATTCGCAGTTTCAGTCCAAGGCCTACACCTTGGCGTTGGACTTCTATAACAAGCGGGTAACACGACCTGTGCTAAACTCGGAACCTTGCTACGAGATGATGGGATACAGCCGGAGAGAATACGGTCGTTTCGGCCGTGCCGACGTGCGTAAAGCTGCATGGCAAAGTCTTTTGTCTGGTGCGGGAGCCGGCGTAACCTACGGAGCACATGGAATATGGAGCTGGCACAAAAAAGGGAAACGATTTGGAGTTACTGGGGAAGGTTTTGATAGCCCCTATGAATGGCAGGTTGCCCTTAAATTTGAGGGAGCGTGGGATTATGGATTCGCGAAGTGGCTGTTCCAGATATACGGACTGGTAGATTTGCAGCCTTGGAACATAGTACTTAAAAACACGGAAGAGATTCGAGTTGCCTCAACCAGAGGCTTCGAAAAAATTGCTATTTATGTGCCGGTGAACACGGTCCTGAAGCTAGACGCCGATCTCAGAGAATATGACTTTACGATTATCGACCTGGAATACCGCCGATTTGCAGCAGCTTCGGTAGCGTTTCGGGGCAATGTAACGGTTATTGATATGCATAATTTTGAGGGGGATGTCATCGTGATTGGCGTTAAAGATAAGAATTGAGCGTTCGGGTAATCTTCATCCAAATCTCTGTTAGATTTCGCTTGCAACCTTTCCATCCTGAACTACGTCAAAGAGGTTGTTAATGGCCAGGCGGCCTAATT
>NZ_WUDQ01000431.1:0-3202 GCF_009827695.1 Paenibacillus sp. OT2-17
TCGGACGTCCGCATTGGGCGATAGCTCGCCTAATCAATTCAATTTCCGCCAAATGAATACCATAGAGATGTGATGCAGCAATGGCATCTACTTTGACAAAATCCACACCCCATTCCGCATACATGTCAAACAATGAATTATAGTATTCCTGTGCGCCCTCCTTGGATGCATCTACCCCATACATATCTGTGTTCCAAGGACAAATAGAGTTGGGGTGCGCAATTTGTCTCGCCGTGGCTGTAGTTCCCAAAATCGGGGTATCCTGGTGCACCGCCTGACGGGAGATGCCTCTCATAATATGTATACCAAATTTCAATCCCAGTCCGTGTACATATTCCGCAAGAGCTTGGAAGCCTCGTCCATCTGCTGCCGAAGGAAAACGATTCACCGCTGGAATAAGACGTGAAAATGAATCCATTTCCAATGGGACAAACGGGCGATACTGTGAAGATACTGCTCCTGACTCATACCACTGAATATCTACAACGACATATTCCCAACCATATTCCTTCAGGTGCTCCGCCATATATTGAGCATTTCCCCGTACTTCCTCTTCCCGTACTGCTGCACCGTAGCAATCCCAGCTATTCCACCCCATAGGTGGTGTATGCGCTGTCAAATGATGTTTCATTTCATTCATCCTCTCATCTAGAAGAACTCATCCTGCTACTAAAAATCTCCTCATCACTACGTTACTATTATAATGTAAACCCTTACTTTTGTCGCTCGTCATCTTTTCCATTTCCACTTTTTATACATTTAAGTTGACTAACTTAAAGAATGTGGTACATTTAAAATTGCTTGTTAAAAAACTTTGACTTGAATCAGAGGGTGATTTTACGTGTGTGAACATGCTTATCGAATTTTGTTGTTTTACAAATATGTCAACATTGAAGATCCTGCCACCTTTACGGCAGAGCATCTGGCTTACTGCAAGGAGCTGGGCGTCAAGGGAAGAATCTTGATTGCTGCGGAAGGAATCAACGGAACACTGTCTGGTACAGTAGAGCAAACGGAGCAATATATGCGTGATTTGCGCGCCAATCCGAAATTCCACGATATCGTTATTAAAATAGATGAGTCTGACGGTCATGCGTTCAAGAAAATATTTGTACGCCATCGTCAGGAGCTTGTTACGCTGCGTCATGAAGATGAGCTGGACCCTAATGAAATTAGCGGTAAGCGTCTGTCACCAAAGGAGTTTTATGAACAGCTTCAAGATGAAGATGTAGTTGTTCTGGACGGACGTAATGACTATGAATATGACATCGGTCATTTCCGTGGGGCTATTCGCCCCGAAGTCGAATCGTTCCGTGAATTTCCACAATGGATTCGCGACAATATGACTCAGTTCAAGGACAAGAAAATCTTGACGTACTGCACCGGAGGTATCCGTTGCGAAAAGTTGTCCGGTCTTCTGATCAAAGAAGGATTTAACGATGTAGGCCAGTTGGATGGCGGCATTGTGACTTACAGCAAGGACCCGGAAGTACAAGGACGTTTATTTGACGGTAAATGCTACGTGTTTGACGAACGAATCTCGATTCCGATCAATCATACGGATGAGGACGTCATTGTTGGCAAGTGCTTCCATTGTGAAACGCCTAGCGATCATTATATCAATTGCCCGGTGTGCAATCTCCAGCATATCGTATGTCCGGATTGCGAAGAACAGCATCAGCACTATTGCTCTGACGATTGCCGAACCAAAGCGGAAACCGTGGCTACTGCATAAATCAGCAGCATCATTAGTTCATTATAACAAGAGGGATGCCCTATTAGCCGTTCAACATGGCTGTGGGCATCCCTTTTGTTGTTTTCACAATAAGTGTCGAAAGCTTCATAGTATGTACCTATGACCTTGATTGTATTTTCATCTTGGACGGGCTCGAAAGTAGCGTCTTATAATGGAAAATGTCATTACAGAAAGGATGGGTGGAATTCATGATTCAAATCGTACTTTCAACTCTATTATCCGTTATCGTTCCGCTGTCCATTCCGGTGATCGCCGGATTTTTACTCGGCAAATTCATGAAGCTGGAAACGAAACCGCTCTCGACTTTGTATTTATATTTTTTAAGCCCCGCAATGATTCTGGACACGCTACTCAAAGCACAGCTTTCCTGGCATGATGTGGCGCAGACTGCCGCTTTTTCAATACTGAACCTGCTGCTGTTGTGGGGAATTGCACAATTAGCGGGGAAAATCTTTAGACTGAGCACTCCGGAAACGGCTGGACTTACCTTAATCTCTACGCTGACCAATAGTGCAAATTATGGCCTGCCCCTTATTTTACTTGCCTTTGGGCAGCTCGGTCTGGATAAAGCCTCCGTGTATGTCGTCATCCAGATGATTATGGTCAATACCATTGGCGTTTACTTTGCAGCCCGCTCTGAATTTTCTGTTCAAAGTGCTGTTAAGTCGGTGTTTTCACTTCCTGCGATCTATGCAGCTCTACTTGCCATGGGACTGCGGTTGCTGGACTGGCATCTTCCCTTAGGGATTCAGTCAGGCGTCTCGATGATTGCTGCCGCCTATTCTCCGGTCGTGCTTGCGATCCTTGGTACCCAGATGGCTTATGTAAAAATATTCAAGCTGGAGTCGTCTATTAAAAAAGCCAGCTATGCCGGACTAACAATTCGGCTTCTACTCTCGCCGCTTGCGGCTTGTCTTGCTATGCTAATACTGGGAATTTCAGGCCTTTTGTTCTCCGTTCTCTTCATTTTGGCCTCGATGCCGGTTGCTGTGAATGCTGTCATTTTAGCAGAAAAATTTAATGCATCGCCAAAACTGGTTTCCACCTGCATCCTGTGGAGCACGCTTGCCTCATTCCTGATTTTGCCTATTCTGATTATGTTGGTAGCAGGTTAGCGAGCAAAAAAGACTCTCTACACCATAGAGAGCCATGCGCGATTCTGTCTCCATTCTACTTGCACAGGCGTTTCAAAAAAAGCACTAAGCGTTTCACTGCTTAGAATATCAGTCGTTTTACCTTTGGCAAATACCGTGCCCCGGCGGATTAGAATCGTATGCGTGTACATCGGTAGAATTTCTTCGATATGATGTGTAACATACAGTAAATTCGGCGAAGCCGGCGACTCCGATAACTGGCGAACGCTATCCAGCAATGCTTCCCGGGAGAAAAAGTCCAAACCATTACACGCCTCGTCCAAAATCAGTAGCTTGGGCGAGGCCATTAATG
>NZ_WUDQ01000432.1:0-3188 GCF_009827695.1 Paenibacillus sp. OT2-17
CGTCTCGAAACAGCGCGAACGTCCTGCTGCTCGCTAACTTTAGGGTCGGATAAATATAAAGCCAGCAATCCCTCGATAATCATCCGGTGAAAGGAGCTGGCAGGAACATCTGCAATATCAGCCCGCGGGCTGGTATGTATAACTGCGATCCAACTTGACCACACGTCGATTCTGGCGGCGAATAAGCACCTGTTCATCATCCCATGCCAGTACAATGCCAACAACATCGTTGGACTCCAATCCATCGCGTACGACACGCACCTTTTCACCGGAGAGTCGATAAGCATCCAATTCTTCGTCCATAATCATCCTTGTCCCCTCCTTATTCACTTTTTTAACACAGCAACCATGATTCTATATACATGAAAAAAGTTTAAAAAGAGACCTAAACAATCATTTAGGTCTCTTCTCTCTTACTACTTATATGGATTGCCAACAGAGCGACAAATTATCCCGACTGGTTTACACTGTGATCATGTTCTTTTGTATCGTTCTTCTCGTACCAGAAGTCCAGCACTTGTGCAGACAACACTCGCTGATCTACATACTCCACTTGGTGAGCAGTAAATTCTTCTTTCCAAGAGAAGGACAATTCTTCGCATAGGTTAACCAACGTCAACAACTCAGACCAGGCCACATAGCGTTTATACCAAAAAAACTGAGGATGTTCAATCATATAGGGATACAAATCGTCGAATTCCGTATGCTTACAATCCAAGGCACGCTCAAAGTGTACTTTAGCCGCTGCCAGTTTTTCCAGAAAAAACTGTTCGGTCAATTGTTCTTTCCCCATGTTGCTGCCTCCTCTCCAAAACCTTATCTATATTATAAGCGAAATTGAAGCTCATGCAAAGGTTATTATTAGAAATAAGAATCAGGAGTTTTGAATTGTTACTATTCAGCAAACTCAATCTTGCCGTCAGCTAACGACGAAATTTTGACCAATGACTCTACACGAATACCCTGCTCACGGATGGTTCTCGCTCCGGCCTGAAAGCTTTTTTCCACCGCGACACCAAATCCAACCAACTCCGCTCCAGAGCGTTGAATGATTTTAACCATACCTCGCGCCGCATCACCATTAGCAATAATATCATCAATGAACAGAACACGGTCATCTTCGTGAATAAATTGACGAGACAGCATAATATCCGTAACAATACCTTTTGTAAACGAAGGTACGCGTTCACACAGCGCGTCTGGATCAGCTAATAGGGTCTTTTTACGACGAGCAAATACCAACGGTACACCCAATTCCAATGCTGTCGCAAACCCGATGGCAATGCCTGAGGACTCCACGGTCACTACTCTGGTAATCTTCTCTTCTCGGAAACGTGCTGCGAACTCTCGTCCCATTGCCATTGTCAGTTCTGGATCAACCTGGTGATTAAGCAAACCATCCAGCTTCAGCACCTGATCTGATGCAATCACGCCTTCATCTAAAATTCGTTTCTTTAATACTTCCATTACATGACCTCCCACGGCATTCCTATGCGGTAAAAGTACCATACTTCACCCGCCGCTTTCAAGCTATAGCTGCTTTCCATGCGGTCATGTGACATTTTTTTTACGCTTGTTCCAGAACCATGCGGTGATTCCTCCCACAACGATTAAAAGAATAACGACCAGCCCTATCCGATGCGTCACCTTCTCCATTAGCTTCGCCACCTGCTCCCAATGCATGCCCACCGCATGTCCAATCCCCAAAAATGTACCGCACCACAGCAAAGCTCCTGCTGATGCATAACTGATATAGCGAAAAACGCCTAGACGGGTTGTACCTGCCAGATATGAGGATACATGTCTCAAGCCGGGGACAAAATATCCGAACAGGATTCCCCAGGTACCATAGCGCCCAAACCAATTTTCAGAAGAGGCAATCCTAGAAGGCGTAAGCCTCACCCATTTTCCGTATCGATGCAAAAGTGGTTTGCCCAACAGACGCCCCAATGTGTAGCTAAGCATCATACCCGTCATACTACCGAAAAATGTGACTGCCAGTGCAGCAATGAAGTTGTAGTGCCCTTGAGACACGAGCCCGCCGAAGGCGATCATTAGCACTTCGTCGGGTATCGGCATACCCGCTACTCCAAGTGCAAGCAAGCCGAACATTGCCAAATATCCGTATTCAAGTATCCATGCAAGGATTTGACCCATAAATTACGCTCCCGTCAAGCTATTCATTAATTCACTTTAATTATTTTCAGTCTCATCCAGTCATGTCCTATTTCAGTTGAACATAGTTTGTATTATATGCTCGCTGCAGCGTTATTCAAGCAGGCAAGGAGGGACTGGGGATGAAACGTAATATTCATGTTTTTCAAATTGCTTTTACATACATCGGTACAATCGTCGGTGCCGGATTTGCTACCGGACAAGAAATTCTGCAATTTTTTACGCAGTATGGTCGTTGGGCTACACTCACTATTATGCTATCCACAATCATATTTGTATGGTTGGGTACGAAAATGATGCTGATCGCTCATGATATTTCAGCCAAATCCTACGAGGACCTGAACAAACATCTTTTTGGTGCCAATGCCGGGAAATGGATTAGCTGGTTCACACTCATCGTGTTGATTGGCGTAAACAGCGTCATGCTGGCAGGAGCCGGCTCTGTTTTTGTAGAGCACCTTCACCTGCATTACCAAACCGGACTGCTTATTACACTGATTGGTACTTATTTGCTGCTAAGTAAAGGCATTAAGGCCATCTTGCACATGAACACCGTGGTTGTCCCTCTGATGATCATCATGTCTCTTCTGCTCGTTCACAGCACGCTCTCCATGCCCAATCCTCAGAGTTTTATTACGAATACGACAGATCACAGTACATTTCGAACCTTGCTGTCTCCACTGCTGTACACGTCCTTTAACCTAACTATGGCCCAAGCCGTGCTTGTACCCCTTGGCAGTCAAACCTTCTCCCGAAGAACCATCCGCTGGGGCGGAGTTTTGGGCGGAGTTGGTGTCGGGTTTATGCTAATGGCTGCACACTTTGCCATGTCAGCACATATGCCGGGTATTCAGCAATTTGAAATCCCTATGGGAAGCATTGCTTACCGTCTGGGTGCCTTTGTCGAAATCATATACATTCTACTCATTTTCATGGAAATCTTCAGTACCTTTGTAGCCGACATTTATGGAGTCAGTCTGCAAATTCGTCAGCATGTCCAAATTTCGCCCAAG
>NZ_WUDQ01000433.1:0-3181 GCF_009827695.1 Paenibacillus sp. OT2-17
AGGAATGCCTCAGAGAAAATAGCACTTGGAACTGTCAAAGTCAGTGTGACAATGATTGGTCCTACCGCATTAGGCAACAAGTGGCGGAACAGCAAACGACCTGCACCAGCACCCATTGAACGGGAAGCAAGTACGAATTCTCGGTTTTTAAGTTGTAACATCTCACCACGTACAATCCACGACATGTTAATCCACCCCGTTACACAGAGCGCAATAATAATTGTAGTGATACTTGGCTCCAGTACAACCAGCAACAGGATCGTAACAAGCAAGTAAGGAATGGAGTACAAGATTTCAGAAAATTTATTCATGATTTCATCAACGCGGCCACCAAAGTAACCCATAATTCCACCATAAATAACTCCAATCATCAAGTCAATCATTGCAGCAGCCAAACCAATAATCAAGGAAATCCGAGCGCCCATCCAAGTACGTACAAACATATCACGTCCCAGATCATCTGTTCCGAACCAATGTTCCGCCGAAGGAGGAAGATTGGTGCTCAACAAATCATTGGTGCGGTCATCGTATGGGGACAGCATCGGCCCAACAATTGAAGCAAGCACAATGAGAACCAACACACTCAAGCTCGTCATTGCCAGTTTATTTTTACGAAGTCGTTCCCAAGCATCTCGCCAAGCGGACAAGCTTTCGCGCTGAATAACTTCAGACTGCTTTTCATCCGCCCCGACCTTCTGGAAATCTTCCGGTTTTACCTGAAGCTTATCCAAGTTCACAGCATTATCTTTAACAGACATAAAGTTATCCCTCCTTCCCGCCAGTAAGCTTAATCCGCGGATCAATAAATCCATATGCAATATCTGTAATAAAACGCGCCACCATCAGCAAAATACCGTAAAAAATAGTAACTCCCATAATCATGGTATAATCGCGGGTTGTAATACTATCTACGAATACCTTACCAATACCGCCAATCCCGAAGATACGTTCAATAACAACTGAACCCGTAATAATATTGGCCGTCATGGGTCCCACATAGGTAACAACCGGCAAAATAGCATTACGTACAACGTGTTTGAACATAATTGTAATGGATTTCAAGCCTTTAGCTTTGGCAGTCTTAATGTAATCCGCATGAAGCACTTCCAGCATGCTGGAACGCGTCAGTCGAGCGATAAACGCAATTGGGGAAGCAGATAAAGCTGCAACAGGCAGAACGTAGTCCATCGGACCGTCAAAGCCCATAACATTAAACCAACCTAACTGTTGAGCGAAGAAAAATTGAATCAACGATGCTAGAACGAAGCTGGGAACCGCAATCCCCATGATAGCTAATACCATTGCAACGTTATCTATTAGCCTACGATGATACAAAGCTGCCAGCATACCTAGCAAGAGACCGACAATTATCGACACGATTATGGCAACAAAACCTAGTTTGAGGGAAACCGTAAAAGTTTGTCCGATAATGTCAGTTACACTTTGATTCAGCTTTTTCATAGAAATACCAAAATCACCTGAAGCAATATCACCTAAGTATTTAAAATATTGGACATATACAGGCTTATCCAGCCCATATTGTTCCATTAACCGGGCTTGAATCTCAGGAGAAGTCGCTTTTTCACTCATGAAGGGGTTACCCGGAATTGCTTTCATGAGAAAAAACGTCGTAGAGATCAGAATGAACAAAGATAGCAGCATATAGAAAAATTTACTGATCAAATAACGCGTCATTGCCCGTTTACACCCCCCATAAATTTTTTTCGACACCATTCGATTTTATCGAAATAGAATTGGACTGTCCAATCTACTTATTTGCATGGTTACATGATGATGGAAAAGACCATGACACACAAAAAAAACGGGATATATATGGTTCTATCCACATATATATCCCGAAGTAACTATCAAACTTCAGAATCGAGCTTCAGTTACTGTGTAATATACGCTCTTGTGAAATCAACTGCTCCACTAAAGTCAAGCCCAATGTCTTTTACATTCGGTTTCGTTAAAGAAACATTTGAGTAGTAGTAGATCGGAAGCATTACCATATCATCTTGAACCAGAATTTTCTCAGCTTTCGCAAAATCTTCCATGCGTTTTGCTGGATCAGTTTCTTTCTTAGCTGCTTCAATCAAAGCATCATATGCTGGGTTAGCATAACCTGCATTGTTGTTGCCATTGCCTGTTGTCCACATATCCAGGAATGTCATTGGATCATTATAGTCAGCAGACCATCCACCACGAGCGATTTGGAAATTCAGCTTGTTACGTGTTTGGATAAATACGCCCCACTCTTGGTTTTGAGTTTTGATGTCAACACCAAGGTTTTTCTTCCACATATCAGCAACTGCCAAAGCAATCTTTTGGTGACTCTCGCTGGAGTTATACAGCAATGTTACCGGAGGAAGTGTAGTTACGCCTTCTTCCTTCATACCTTCTTGAAGCAATTTTTTCGCTTCAGTGAAGTCTTCTTTGAAGTAATCATCTTTATTCTCAGTACGGAATTCTTGAGATACTCCTTTGATACCTGGAGGTACAAAGCCGTATGCAGGAATTTGACCGCCCAATGTTACTCTTTCAACGATTGGTTGGCGTTCAATAGCCATCGCAAATGCTTTACGGATTTTAACATTGTTAAATGGTTTTTCAGTTACATTAAACAGATAGTAGTACGTACTTGCAATCCCTTTTGCCTTAAATTCGTTAGGCAGTTCTTTTTTCACAGCCGGAATTTGGTCGGTAGGAATTTCACCGTTTGGCATACCTGCGTAATCGAGTTGTCCACTTCTATAAGAAGCCAGCTCTGTTGCACCGCTATTTACAAGGGACATCGTAATTTTATTCAGCTTGATATCATCTTTACCCCAATAGTTTTCACTTTTGGTTACTTCGATCTTTTGACCGCTGTCCCAAGTCGTTAATGTGTAAGGTCCGTTAGTGATCATGCTATCTTTCTTAACAGCCCACTTATCATTACCTTTAACGGAAGGATTTACAGGGTAAAAAGTGTAGAAAGAAGTCAATCCCAAGAAGTAAGGAGTTGGGTGCTCCAGCTCTACTTGCAATGTATGGTCGTCAACAGCTTTAACACCTACATCTTTAAAGTCTGTAACTTTAGTGCCTTTAAAAGATTTCGAAGTACTCAGGTTGTAACCCTCAGCATTTTTGATATAGTACAATTGTTAAGCATATGGAGGTGAAGGAGCCGTGGAAGGAT
>NZ_WUDQ01000434.1:0-3177 GCF_009827695.1 Paenibacillus sp. OT2-17
AAAAGCTATGTAGCTACGAAAGGAAAGATGCTGATATGCCGGAACTTCCTGAAATGGAAAACTACAGAATCTTATTATCAAAACAAATTTTGGACATTCCGATTACTGGAGTGACGGTTAGCCGTGAAAAGTCCATTAATACTGAAGTGGAAACGTTTGAGAAGCAATTGCTGGGAACGACCGTTGTATATTTAGAGCGTCGAGGCAAGCATTTGATTTTTCATTTAAACACGGGCGGGCGGCTCGTACTTCATCTGATGTTGGGAGGACTGTTATATCTGGGAACGGAGGAGCAGCGTCCAGATCGTACAGTTCAGATCGAATTAGATTTTAGTGGATTAAAGCTTTATTTTATCGGACTGCGCTTAGGTTATCTGCACTTGCTGACGGCTAAAGAAACAGAGGAGGCTTTGTCAGACCTGGGACCTGATCCGTTAGACCGCCGCATGACATTGGAAAAGTTTACAGCACGGCTGAAGGGACGCCGGGGGATTTTGAAAACAACGCTGGTGAATCAGCAGATTTTTTCGGGTATTGGCAATTGTTATTCGGACGAAATTGCTTATATCGCCGGATTTACACCGGGTTCCAAAGTACAAAACATTGTGCAGTCGCCAGAAAAAGTGGAAAAGCTATATCATGCCACTCAATCCGTACTACGTGAAGCTACTGCGGAAGGCGGGTACATGGAAATGCCTCTAATGGAGGGGGACACGCTAACAGGTGGATTTGATCATCAGTGTCGAGTATATGACCGCGAAGGAGAAGAATCTCCAAGTGGCGGAAAAATTGTAAGGGTTGAACTGGCGGGGAAAAAAGCATTTTATTGCCCGGTACAGCAGCATGATGCCTAAATTGCTCATCGGCTCCCATGTGAGTACGCGTGGTGGCTTTTCCAAAGCCGCTATGCGTGCGCGAGAGCAGGGGGGACGTTCATTTCAATATTTCCCGAAAAATCCTCGTAGTCTTAGACTGAAGGAATGGAGTGCTACTGATGCTGCTGCTTGCAACGCTTACTGTTTAGAGCACCAGCTTCAATCCATTGCTCATTCGCCATATCCCGTTAATCCGGCTCATGGGTCCAAGCGTGGCCAGGAACTTTATGAGCTGACGATTGCTTCATTACGCAATGATCTGGATATTGCTGAAGCCTGTGGGTCAAAAGGGATCGTCGTTCATTTTGGGCATATGCATTCGTCAGACCCACTAGAGGGCTATCGTAACATTATTAACTGTTTTAATGATGTGCTGGAAGGCTGGCAAGGAAAAGCTAAAATATTGATTGAAAATCAGGCGGGGGATCACGGGCCCATGGGAACCACGCTTGAGGAAATGGTGCAAATCCGTCAGTTGTGCCTGAATCCTGACAGTATCGGCTTTTGCTTGGACACTTGTCATGCGTATGCAGCGGGATTATGGAACGGTGGAATGGACGAGGCTTTGATCGAAAAAGGGAATCGTCTTGGCTATTGGTCAGCTCTGTGCGGAGTTCATTTGAACGATTCTCAATACCCATATGGCTCTAAAAAAGACAGACATGCCCGTGTGGGACAAGGCTACATTGGTACTCAAGGAATGCGTTGGATGACAGATCAGGATGCTGTAAGAGGTATTCCTATCGTTTTGGAGAGTGGGACGGGACCTGATGGGACACATCAGGAGGATATTCAAATGATTCTAAGCTGGGAGTAAATCGGTCTGATTAAAAATAACTTTCTTTGAGGCTTGTGAGCTTGCATTTATGGGAAAAAGGAGGAGAAGTTGATGTATTTGTTTATGGACGATTATCGGCCTTGTCCTCCGGGCTTTAAGCTGGCAAGAGATGCGGATGAGTGTCTACTGCTACTTCATGAATACCCTATTTCAATACTATCGCTAGATTATGATTTGGGTCCAGGTCAGCCTACGGGAAAGGATGTGGCTGCTGCTATCGCAGGGAAACGGTTATATCCACGTGAAATTTACTTGCATTCCTCCAGTCCAGAGGGGCGGCGAGCCATGTACGAGCTACTCTATGCGAATAAGCCAGAGGGAGTCACCGTGCATAATGGGCCCATACCCGAGGAGCGTATGCGAGAGATCAGAAAAGGGTCTGAACGATGAAAGAGATCGGACAAAAAGAGGTGCGCCGTGCCATATGGGAGGGATGCAAGCTGGCTTTGTTTGTGTACACTCCCATGTGTGGAACATGCGCGGCTGCCCGTAAAATGCTGGAGGTAGCAGAGTATTTGCTCCCTGAAGATGCAGTGGTGCAGAGCAACATTAACTATATTCCTGAACTGGTACAGGAGTACCGGATATCCAGTGTTCCCGCGCTTCTTATATATAATGGTGAAAACAAAAATCCTGAAATCATCTACAAAATGGAATCTGTAGAACACTTGCTGAGCAAAATAAGGAGCGTGATGGAATGATATCCATGAAGAGCATTACGTTGCAGCGGGAAGAAAGACGGATTTTGGACGATGTAAGCCTGGACATACGAGAAGGTGAACATTGGGCTATTCTGGGTCGCAATGGTTCCGGTAAAACAACATTGCTGGAAATGATGACAGGGTATATGTTTCCAAGTCGTGGTACGATTGAAGTGCTTGGGCAAATGTATGGTCAATGTGATGTGCGGGAAGTTCGCAAACAAATCGGATATATCAGCCAGACTTTGTTGGAAAAGCTGGCGCTAAAAGATCCCGTTTGGGAAGTGGTCGCTACAGGTGCGTATGCTTTTTTGCGCTTTTATCAGGAAATTCCGACAGAGGCAAAAGAAAAGGCCATATCTTTGCTGAAGGGTATGAATTTAGGGGACTTGATTCATCACCCGCTGGGGACGTTATCTCAAGGAGAACGTAAAAAGGTGATGCTGGCCCGCTCACTGATGGCAGAACCTCGTCTGCTAATTATGGACGAGCCTTGTGCCGGGTTGGATCTATTTGAGCGGGAAAAAATGCTGGTCGAGATTGATCGGCTCCGCAAGCGGGAGTTATCAGTGGTCTATGTGACTCATCACATTGAGGAGATTGTCCCCCTCTTTACGCATGTTGCATTGATTCGTGATGGTAAGGTCGCAGCAGCTGGCCCGAAAAAGGAAGGTTTAACGAAAGAATTGATTATGCACACATATGAAGTTCCGGTTGAGCTGGATTGGGATGGAGCACGCCCCTGGATTCGGGTGTGCACTGG
>NZ_WUDQ01000435.1:0-3167 GCF_009827695.1 Paenibacillus sp. OT2-17
GTTAACCGTTTGTTTAGGGGGGTTAATACTCAATTACTTTATGCCACTTACTGAAAAAGTACTTGACCGCATATTAACACACTCTCATACATCACTAAATCATGAGAAAGATAAAAAGCATTCTATATAGAATGCTTTTTATCTTTCTCAACTAACCTGATCTGTTAAAAGATGTAATATCCAAGTTGATACTGAAGCTTGATGCTCATATCTCTTTGTTTCGATCTTAAGTTTCTCTAGAAGAATTGGTACTGTTATTTGTCTCTCAATTGGTACTTTAATTGTGTCTAATTCATTTTTATAATGTGTTTGTATTTTGAAGGTCAATTAATAAAGGAGTGTAGCTTTATGTTCTGTGGATTATCTGCTTTTCCACTCACGCCAGTTAACGAGACAGGTATTAACGAAAAAGCATTTGTGACACTAATTCAACGATTAGTTGCAGCTGGTGTAGACTCAATTGGTGCATTGGGTTCAACTGGAAATTATGCATATCTTAATCGAGAAGAACGTTTACGTGTGCTTCGACTTGCTGTCCATTCATCTGAGGGGATTCCCGTGATGACAAGTATAAGTGCGATTCGTACTTCTGAAGTACTTCGATTAGCGGAAGATGCACAAAGAGCAGGAGCAAGCGCAGTGCTGTTAGCTCCTGTTTCTTACCAGGCATTAACAAATGAAGAGGTATATTCGTTGTATGAACAGGTGACAAGCTCGCTCTCTATTCCGCTCTGCGTATATGATAATCCGGGGACTACACATTTTCATTTCAGTGATGAGTTGCACGGTCGGATTGCTGAGCTGCCTAACGTTCGTTCTATCAAGATTCCTGGAGTGCCTTCTGATCCTGAAGCAGCCAAGGCACGCATTAGAAAACTGCGAACGGCCATTCCTCCCCATGTAACTATAGGAGTAAGTGGAGACTCATCCGCAGTCACTGGCTTGGATGCAGGCTGTGAAGTATGGTACTCAGTTCTTGGTGGTTTGTTTCCAAGGGCGTGCCAAAAAATGACCCGTTTGGCCCAGTCCGGTTTTGCTGAAGAAGCGAAACAACTCTCGGCGCTACTTGAACCGCTTTGGTCGTTATTTCGTCAATATGGCAGCCTTCGCGTTATTTCAGCAGCAGCAGAAATAAGTGGCTTGATCTCAAGTCCCAGTCTTCCTTTGCCCTTACAACCATTGAATCAATCAGCTAGAGAACACTTGAAATTCATACTAAAGGATCTTCAGTCTACAGAAACATTCTGTTCACCATTCGGCTAATACCTTTTCGAAGGGGAGACTACTAAGCACGTTTGCAGTAAAATTTTTCGTTATGAGTGTTGGAGGAAGAACAGATGCTGAACTGCCCAAGCATTCGTAATTTCTTAATCCTTTTCTTCGTTAGCAACAGAACTATCTACTAAAAACAGCCAGCTATAATAGCTATAGCTGGCTGTTATACGTTTTTTCAATTTACTTCCAAGATCAAATCCATGCTGTCCTGTGTTAAACCAAATTTGAAGATGAAACGCTAGGTTTTGCAGGAATCACATGTAATAACTGTTTTGAATTTGGATCCTCCAGATTCACATGCACTTGATCATAATTAAATGAATTCGTAACAATAACCATTACCGTAGGATCATAACCCGCAGCCTTAATTTGCTCCAAGTTAAACTCAACTAATTTGTCATCAATGCCAATTCTATCATTTTCCTTAACCAATGGTTTAAAGTGTTGTCCCTTTAATTTCACAGTATTAATACCGATATGAATCAAAAGTTCTATACCGGAATCAGATACAATGCCAATCGCATGCCCGGTTTTGTACACGCTGCTTACCGTTCCGTTTACCGGAGCTGTAACAATTCCGCTAATTGGAACAATCCCTGCTCCTTTACCCATCGCTTCAGAAGCAAACACCTCATCGCTTACACTGCTTAAAGGAACAATTTGGCCATTCACAGGTACCACAACCTCGTTTGGATTTGCTTGATCACTCAAATTCGTCACACTCTTATTCGAAACACCGAAGAAATAAGTTAAAATGACGGCTCCAAAGAATGCAATAATCAATCCGATGACTTCTCCAATGAAACCTTGGCCTAAATAAGTTGGAATAGCCAACAAGCTAGGAAATGTAAATGTGGATGCATGTACTTCAAACGATCCAATAACAGCGCCTCCAATACCAGCAGCGATCATTGCACAGTAGAATGGACGCTTTAATTTAAGGGTTACGCCGTAAATTGCCGGTTCAGTGATACCAAAAATGGCTGTGATTGCTGCAGAACCCGATAGGCCTTTGATTTTGGCATCCTTGGTTTTCAAAAATACGCCTAGAGCAGCACCTGCTTGAGAAAGTACGGCTGCACATACAATTGGCAACCATTGGTCGTATCCTTGATTAGCGACATTGTTTATCATCAGCGTAATCAGCGCCCAATGGACTCCGAAAATGACAATCGACTGATGGAACGCTCCTAAAACCAACCCAGCAAGTAATGGGGAGAAACCAAAGATTGCTAACAATACCATGGCGAACAGGTCACTGATCTTTGTGCCTAGAGGGCCGATAACAGCCAAAGTTAAAGGCAACATAATCACTAGAGAAACCAGAGGGGTTAGCATATTACGAATTGATTCTGGAAAGAATTTGTTCAACAAAGGTTCCAAGTAAGAGAGGCCCCAAATCGACAACAGAATGGGAAACACAGACGCCGTATACGTAATTGGTATGATCGGTATGCCAAAGAAATCAATCGTTTGTGAATTGGATACGATCTCTACTAAAGACGGATGAATGAGTGCACCAGCTAACGAAACGGCTACGAATGGGTTGACTTTAAGCTTCTTGGCCGCAGTAAATGCCAAGAAAATCGGCAAAAAATAGAAAATGGCATCACTTGCTGCATTCCATATTTTATACGCACCACTGTCAGTCGATATCCAGTTCATTGTTGTAAATAAAGCTAGAATGCCTTTCAAAATTCCGGATCCAGCCAAGGCTCCCAGAAATGGCGTAAATACGGCCGAAACAAAATCCATCAACTGACTGACAGGATTAAATTTCCCAGTTCGTTTTTCTGAAGCGCTTTCATTGTTGCTAGAAGCATGTAATGCCATTCCAGGTAATGATGTTAGTGCATCATAGACTTGAGCAACGGAATTACCAACAACCACCT
>NZ_WUDQ01000436.1:0-3150 GCF_009827695.1 Paenibacillus sp. OT2-17
AGACAACACCATTTCTATAATGTCGTTTTATTAGGGGAGATCTTAACGATGACCATTAAAAAGAATGAAGCTGATCCTCGTGTGATACGTACACGGCGACTCCTTCAAGACGCTTTTGCTTCATTAATTCAAGAAAAAGACTTTGAATCGATAACCGTTAGGGATATTGCAGAGCGGGCTACTGTTAACAGAGCGACTTTTTATGCGCACTTTGTAGATAAATTCGAAATTCTTGAGGCCAAACTAATGGAATCATTTATGACAATCATAAATCGTAGAATAAACGGTCACGAAGTTCTAAATGAAGAAACAATTCAGAGTATTTTTCTGGGTGTGTGCGATTTTCACAAGGGTCTAAGCACGATGTGCAAAAGAAGGTATACATCGCTTGGACTTGTATTCGAAATTCAAATAAAGGAAAAAGTTCAAACGATACTTCTTTCCTTTATAGACAAAGACAAGATGCCATCGAGTCCAAACGCGCACTTCTTAATAAATACAGCTTCTATCATGTTAAGTTGGGGGATGTATGGGGCTGCTTACGTTTGGAACAATGAGGGGTGCCCAATAAGTGCGGAATCATTTGTTAAACAGGCTATGCCCTTAATGATGAACGGAGCCAAAGAACTACTGGGATAGGTCTTGTCGCTATTGCTCTATCCTGCCCGTTCAGGTTGTGCCTGAAGAAAGCAAACGTTGGATTGTATAGTGGCTCATCTTGGAAGAAGGTTTCACCCGTATATTAATGGGCTTACTGAATTGAACATTTTCCTTTGGAACCCACCTGTATTCGCTCGTCTCATCAGAAATAGCCAACTCTCCACCCAGTTTTACACACGAAAATCAAACATGACCTTCGAATGAACATCAGTTTGTGTGTTGTGGTGAATAGTGGACTGTAAGTTATCTGTTTAGATCATCATCAAATCGGCAATCGGAACATGTTCTTGTCCTTGGCTCGGGACAAGAACTTGTACCGATAACATAAAAAAGCCGCTAAAATAGAAATTGCGACAGAAGATAACAGGCACGTATCTTATTGTAAAAATGTATAAAGTCTTCAATTCGTCTATGTGCTTCTCAATACTTCCGATGATGATCCTAAGATTATAGATCTTCCACTTTCGGCTGTGAACGATCAAGCCCGTGACTCAAGGGGTGCTCCTATCGTGAAATGGTACAATAACCCGAATTGGTTTGTTGGAAATGGGATAATATTCTTGTCAAAATCGGTGATGAGATAAAGTTCTTGTCATTTGGTTTTGACAAGAACTTTATCTCATAAAATAAAAAAGCCGCGATTTCCGCAGCAATTAATGAGATAATGTTTTTATCATCCGACATATGTCCAGTGACACAAAGCTTACCTCTTTTTTGACACAAAGTTTGCCCCCTTTTGAATTAATGACACAAAGTTTATCCTCTTTTATTGCAAGTTGTTAGCTAGAACTAGGTCGATATAGAGAAACTTGCGCTTATTGAGGAATGCCCTAACTGGTTTTTCAATCTGGGTACATCATTGTTCTCTAAATGATAACGCGTTGCAAATGAATGCCTCAAAGAATGAACCGTCAAAGCCGGCTTTCCAAAGGCTGTTGCATATTTCTCAACAAGTTTTTCTATAGAACGTTGTGTTAAACGTCTATTTTTACCTTTGCGTCCTACAGGTGCTGCAATAAACAAAAATCTTTCATTTTTTTCTGGGGTATATCTTGTTTCCCTTATCTGCAGGTAATTCTCGATATCTAGAGATGCTTGGCTGCTAAAGTAAACATATTGCTCTTTTCCCCCTTTTCGGACTACTCTTACAGATGATTTCGTAAGATCTAAATCCTCAAAATTGATTCCGGAAACTTCAGATAATCTTAGCCCTGATCCTAAGATTAATGAAATTATTGCTGTATCTCGTTCACAATTAAACCGATGGAAATTCATGATACGTTTGTTTGTTTTATTTAATTCGCCATAATCGTAAGCTACAAACACTCTAAAATCTTCAAAATCATTTTCTCTCAGTATTTTTCCTTCCATACGATTCGCAATCGTTTCCTGACTTTCTTTTACTGCATTTAAGTCCATTTTAGCCATAACATTTCGTTGTATATAGGGCTTTAAATCAATTGTTTCGGCTTTATTCTGCAAGTAATCAAATAAGGACTTAAGAGAAGAAAGCTTACGATTTATTGTTAGCTTATTATTCCCAAGTTGATACTCCAAAAAAGACAAAAAGCTTTCTGTTTCACGTATCGTTAATGTTTCTAGCGTGGATAATTCAATTTCTGTTCTTTTTTGAACTGTGGTAAAGTTCTCTGTAATCAGCCAATCAAAAAAGATTATATAATCGTGGCAGTAATTAAGAAGTGTTGAGGCAGAAAGCTTACGCTTCTTACTGTCAATAAATTCAGTAACATACCAAGGTAAATCACTCAACTTATCGTCAATTCGACCCATAAGGTGTAATTTAGCTTGTTTATCCAAAAACAACCACCCCCAAAAGAATATAACTTCTAATTAATTATTCGTCAAATTATTATTTTACGTAATTATATGTAACGTCGTATTAGCCTGTTTAACTAATCATTATTATCAGGCAGGCTATATAATATTTTGTATATGCTAAAAGCCCTCGCTCAAGTCAAACGAGGGCTAAATCTCTCATATGCATTTATAATCAATAGTGATACTTCCTACGATAAGAAAGTATTTACGATTGGAGTTTACCGATTACTTAATACCAGCTGCCAACTCATCAACCACTTCTTGTACAGTTTGGATCTTCTTGATTGACGTAATCCCGGTACCGACAGTGATAATACCACCTTCGCCGTTACCTTCAAGCATACCGATACGGAGTGCACCAGAACCACCCTCAAGTTTAGCAATTTCTTCACGGGATGCGCCTTGTTTGTCCATAGCTACCAATTTTTCAGCAAATGGTGTAGGCAACGAACGGTAGTAAGCTGGCAAAGTACGGTACAACAATAAATCTGCAGCAGATGAATCCACAATCATTTGCTTTACTGATTGTGCTGCCGGGCTTTCAACAGTAGGAATAAAACGACTTCCTAAAAAGACACCTTCTGCCCCCAATTCAAAGGCGCTTGCAACACCGCGAGCATCACCAATTCCACCAGCTGCAATAACTGGAAC
>NZ_WUDQ01000437.1:0-3147 GCF_009827695.1 Paenibacillus sp. OT2-17
CACTCCACTATCGTTTATGTTTTGAAAAGATGCTGCTCCTCAAATATATACAATTCGAAAATGCTATGGCAAATGAGCCGTTTATACAGCTGTTATTTTGTTATTACCCAAATTTTAAGGAACCCTCACTTCATTCTCCGGCAGATTGCGATGTGCCTTCCTTCCCTTGAGCAGCCATAGCTCCGGTGTATCCTGCACACCATCAAGGCGCAAGCTGAACGCCTCTGCTGGTAAATTGCGTATACGCAGCAATAGACGGTTTCCGTCTGCTACGGCATCCACAAGCTCGAGCAACGTTAGTGAATCGTTCCTTAGGTGGCGGCTCAGGTCGCGTGTTGTACCTGCTCTGTCCTCCCGGCTCCAAATACACAGCTCATCTACAGACGGTGTGGCAATCCGCTTGCTGAAAGAAATAACCACCTCATCTTCGGCTGAACGTTCCGCCTTAAGCGGTTTGGGCGGCTCATCGTACATGTAACCACCCAAATGGTATTCATAGGCGGTCCAGGCGTTGTAGCCGCCCTCGAGGGCGGTAGCCCCAAACTGCTGCGTCCACTCACGGTCCCGAACCATACGCGCGAGGGAGCCAATATCCGCCTGCACCCCGAGGGGCAGGCCCGGATAAGCGGCCCGTATCGACTGCGCGATGCGAGCATAGCCCCGGGTATACTGTGGCGGTAGACGGCGGCGCATCCAGTCCGGCCAATGGGTCTGGAGTACGTGCATATCCGGGGCGACGCACCCGATCATAGCTACCGCGTCCAGACCCTGCCATTCCCGCAGCTGGCCTGGGACATCGCTGCGTCCGCTCACAGCAAGCGACCATGTCGCCACGCAGATGTCCGGCCGGACATCACGCACACCGCCCGCGCCGTTCACCAACTCGCTGATCAGGCCGTTCACGGCGTCCACACGCAGATCAACCCACTGCGCGTACAGCTTCGGAACCTTCCGGTAATAATTCCGCGCATGCTTGTCGCGGAAATCCGGAATGTTCTCACCGCTGCGCTCGCGAAAGGCACGCTGTGCATGCGGCCCAACATCCCCGTACACTCCACTGCGCAGCCCGTTCCATTCGGGGAAATAAGGCTCCGCCACCTCGAACCCGTCGAACGGAATGTCGGTGACGAGCCGGGCAGCGGCTTTCTTTTTCCATTCCACATACTCCTGGGCAAAATGCGAAAGCCGCTGAAATCCGTCGTTTGGTTCGCGCAGCAGCTCCATGCGCCATTCTTTCCACTCTGGCGGCAGCTGGGACACGCCAAAAGAACCGTTGCCTAGCACCATTGCCCACACCGCTATGCCTCTGCGTTGAAAAGCAGCAACAAGCGCTCCATCCACTTCATTTTCACGCACGACAAAATAATGAACGGTCTGGTAGCCCGCAAGGGCGATCTCATCTGCTATACTGTCCCGCGAACGGTTGGCGTAATAGGGAAACAACGGATCGATTTGAATACTGGGGCCGTTCAGTGCCCACGGTTTCATTTTTCCGGTCAGTGCTATAGCGTCTGTCGATTCGGGTCGGTCATTTGCGTTATAGCTCAATTCGATCCACCTCCGTCACTCGGTCTTCTCCATACTTGTTCCTGCTATATGTTTTTGCTATAAGTTCCTGCTGGTTCGCCTATGTTACCATATTTCGCAAATGGGATGAAATCCAGCTGTGACTGTTTCACCATCAACGTACAGAGGTATGGAATAACGAGTCAGGTTTAGTTTATGAACGGAATGGGAGGAATAGTCAATGGCAGAGCAGAGATTGCAAGGGAAGATAGCAGTGGTCAGTGGTGGAGGTTCAGGGATCGGCAAGGCGACCGCGATCCGTTTTGCAGAACAAGGCGCCAAGGTGGTCATGCTGGATCGGACACCCAAGCATGCAGAGGAGACCAAAGCAATCATTGAGCAGGCTGGCGGCGAGGCACTTGTACTGGAATGTGATATTTCCAAGCCGGACATGATTCAGCAGGGGTTCGCTAAAGTCGTGGAAACGTACGGAAAGCTTGACATAGTATTCGCCAACGCAGGCATTAACGGCACCATGGCCCCTATCGAGACACTGGAACTGGAGGAATGGGACCGCACGATGAACATCAATCTTCGCGGCACCTTTGCTACCGTTAAATATGCCGTCCCTTACCTGAAAGAACGCGGCGGCAGCATTATCATTACCAGCTCCATCAACGGTAATCGAACCTTTTCAGGTATTGGATTCTCAGCCTACGCCTCCACCAAGGCAGCTCAGGTTGCTTTTATGAAAATGGCAGCGCTGGAGCTGGCACGATACAAAATTCGGGTCAACGCGATATGCCCGGGAGCCATCGACACGGAAATTGACGATAACACGTACCCTTCGGAAGACTTGAAGAAGGTACAAATTCCAGTCGAATTTCCGAAGGGCGGAGAGCATCCGCTAGAGGATGCCCCTGGTGAGCCAGAGCAGGTTGCCAATCTGGTCCTGTTTCTCGCCTCAGACGAGTCATCTCATGTATCGGGTACGGAAATTTATGTAGACGGAGCAGAATCACTACTGCGTTAAGTATTAGAATGGGGAACGTTATACCCATGTGTACTACTGTTTAGGCATTCTTAGCAGCCTTATCCCTGGTCATATACTTGTGGAATAGGCTGCTTTTATATCGCTTTACAACGGCTTTATATCGACCTGTCAGCACCATGCAGAGCTCCTTTGCGAAAGCGGACATACAGCCTGCCTCCTGGAAGCACCTCGAACAACAGCATCAGAAGAGAAAAGAACAGCAGTGCAATGACTTCTTCTGCCACAATATACAGAGGATATGGCCCTAAAACATCCAATATCGACGGTGTTGACGGCTTTCCGGTCAGAAACATGTAGTTAGCTCCGAGAGCATCGTCTACGATCCACACCATCAGCGCCAGGCCATTCAGAAAAAGCATCACTCCTCCCACACTCTTCCACGTCGGTCGGAGTCCTTCTATCCAGGTCATATACAAGGCTGCCAGAATAATAGCACTATGAGCTATGAAAAAATGGATAAAACGATAATGCGGAAATGCGTATGCCAAATTAGGCGTGAGTACTGCTTGAAGCGCCCCTCCAATTCCGGCAAAAAGAATGATCGAGGGGAAAAACGAACATTAAAGAGCGGCTTATCTGCCGTGGTA
>NZ_WUDQ01000438.1:0-3143 GCF_009827695.1 Paenibacillus sp. OT2-17
GTACGGATACAGACAGCAGTGGCGGTTCAGAAGCTACGATGGAAAAATAACTGAACGGCGCACCATTCAGCACCCCTTCGCTGCTCAAAGTCGTTACAAAGGCTACCGGCCTTGGGATGATACTTCCGGTCAACAGCTTATAATTTTCACGCCCTGTAAGCGTGTCAGGATTCAACGAAATCATTTTTCTCCCTCATTTCCGATTACAATCGCTATTCGACTGCACATCATCAAGTTTCGCCTGATAAGCAAATGCACCATTAGTTAGCGACATGGATCACATCTCAGGCTTCCCTTTCAGTATCGCGTGAATGATACGAAATGTAAAGTTGGAGCCGGAAGATCTCCCTATTTTTCAATTATATTTCCTCGGCTATCGCGCACAGTAACCGTAATTCCCTCAGGTACAGCAATCGTAACATCAAGCTGCTGCTGAGTCTGCATAAACCGTGTCGGAATTTGACCCAGTAATACATACAAGGTATCGCCGATTTGCTTGGTCTGATATAAATCTTGCCCCTTTATTTCGTCCTCTTTGCCTGTGTATACATAACTCCCGAACACATGCACCTCCGGTGAGGTGGTTGCATCAATTTTGACCGCATAAGGATCTTCTCCCTGTACAATCACCTTGGTCACTCCGGCAGGCAGTTTTTCATGCCAGTCTGGGAGAAGCCTTGTTTCCTGAACCGAACTCATTATTTCTCTGACTTGCGGAGTGATCCCCAATGAACTGACCAAGGCAAATCCGATACAGCAAAAAACCAATACCGCCGTAATAAACATACTGAATAAATCATAACGAATGCGCTCACGCGTCCCTTTCCAAGCAGTATACATTAAAATTTCCAACCCCAGCAAAACAAAAACGACAGGCCACCAGGTCAAAGCCTGGTCCAGTATGCCCGCTCCCCAAAACTTGGAGGCAAACGTTATGCCCCCCAGCAGGACGAGGAAAAGTCCCATTGACAGCCTTCCGACTTTCCACACCCCTGCCGGAGCGTTTGACGCTTTAGAGGAACTATTTTTGTTAGGCGATGTACCCAATATACCTGTAGAGCCTCCTCCATCGCTATGAGGATGATGGGCTCCCTTAAAGGGAGCCTCACTCTTTGAAAACTCAGTATCCATTCTATTGCTTCTCCTTTACTCGTTTAGATTTGGAATTCCCGATCATCATCCAAATACCACCGCCAATCAACAATAAGGATACGATAATCGTCCGTAGATACATGTCAACCAAATTATAAATCTCTCCATTCGGAAACAGACGATCCAGAGTAGGAACTAGTACGTTGATTAAGATGTAATAGGCGCCCAGCAATAGCAACCCCAAGCCTACCCAGCGGTGATATTGTGCAAACATACCGATCACAGGCTTGTCGATCAGCGGCTCCCGTCCATAACGGCTTACTTGCTGCAACGCATCAAAAAAGCTGTAAAACCAAACCACCGGAATCAGGAACAAAAAGAGTGAAAGATGTAGCACGTCCAGTACATAGATGCCTCCTAAAAACAGAAGCATAAGCTGGAGTCCACGCTTTTGCAAACCGATATACATATGTCCAGCACCGGGAAATACCGATAAAATGGTAGCCAGCATTTTACTCCGCCGTCCCTCGACTCTTCCATGCTCCAGTTCCTCAAACAAAGTCCGGTCCTGAAGCATTTCTCCCGCTTGTTTGCGATGTACATGCTGCACCGCATCAAACATGCAATACAGCCAAATGATCGGCAGCACGCCCGCAAACGCCAAAAATCCGGATTCGTTTGTAATGCTGGTAATAAAAACGAGGATCGCTCCAAAGCCAAAGAAAGATAGCAGAAAAGACAAACCACGCTGCATCAGCCCCAAATGAAGGTGTCCCAATCCAGGAATGAACGACAGCAAAATCGTAAAAAAGCGTTCATTCTCCGATCCTTTTTGAAAAGCAGGTGATCCTGCCATACCATAGTGTCCTTGTTGATAATGGTTATAGCCCGGGCCATATCCCATTCCTGCTCCCGGTGCATCCACATCCGCGTCTGTTGCCCCCTCCGGTACCTCTCCCGTTGAACCAGCATGTCCATAAGGCCCACTTTGCGAGTAATAACCATATGGATTGGGTCCTGCATGTG
This sequence comes from Paenibacillus sp. OT2-17, assembly GCF_009827695.1. NCBI lineage: Bacteria > Bacillati > Bacillota > Bacilli > Caryophanales > Paenibacillaceae > Paenibacillus > Paenibacillus sp. OT2-17. The sequence continues at coordinate 2,119 of NZ_WUDQ01000438.1, forward strand.
GGGGATATGGAACAGCACCTGCACGAGGATCATAACGCAATAAGCTAATAATGATATGCAGCATACTCAGCCCCCAAAAAAGAGCGGCAACAAACATACTGGCCAATAAAGGTAATTCGTCTCTTGAAACCACTGAAAAAAATAATCCTCCCGCCAGACATCCGAAAAACAAAATGGTGTATACAAACGCATTGGCTTTTCTGGTCCAGTAGTAGTGTCCCACACCGGGAATGATGTTCAATAGAAATGCCAAGAGCTTGCTTCTTTCCGCATAAGGCATCGCTACACTTCCTTTCTATTTATGGGATTTAATAAAGTCCCCATTTGAAGGTTGTTGTTTGAGTTTTTTCATCTCAGCCTTTATCCGATGATTTAGGGCTTTAATTTATCGAGCCAGGTTGTTGTAGCTCGCATGACCTCTTCACTGTAAGAAACGCGTTCTTTTGGAGGAATCGGCTTTCCATCTGTTTGCGGCATCATTTTGTCAAAGGCTCCACTGGACAACAAGATCAACGTTAGGCTTGCGGCGACAACGTAGTGAAACACAGGTTTTTCAAACCAGCGGCGTTTTTTAAACAGAACTTGATTCGGTTCAGCTTCTATCTCGGGAAGAACGGCCATTACCTGATCTGTGAAGCGCTCCGTATCCATCCAGGCAGAATAATCTTTCATAGTTGACTCCAGTTGCTCCAGTGCGACAAGATATAGCATCAGCGCCTGTTCGTCTTCCAGCAGTAGCTTTTCCAGCCGGGCAGACTCCTCTATCGTGCAAGTTCCTGCAATGTAAGCATGCCAGTCATTCGATTTCCCTTCAATCCACGGTTTATCCTGTTGGTCAGTCATTGCCATTCCTCCTCCTTCCAGTGGTTTCGAATCCATAGCCGCGCCCGATAGAGCCTCGACTCTACTGTTTTTAAAGCTACCTGCGTCTCTTCTGCAATTTGGTCGTAGGTTTTGCCCTGCATATAATAGGCTTGAATAATATCCCGATGTTGCTGGGGCAACTGGGCGATTTTTTGCGATAG
>NZ_WUDQ01000439.1:0-3125 GCF_009827695.1 Paenibacillus sp. OT2-17
TGTTTTTCTTTTTCCCACGTTATAGAGTCGATAGAGCCCGATACTGCATTGACCTGTACTACTGCTTCACGCCCATCTTTTACCTCAACCTCAACCAGATAGTAGAGGCCTTTGTCGTTGCGATGAAGCTCAATATCATCGGATGTTCCGTTAACTGCTTTGGCAGCAAGCTTGGCTGCTTCTTTCTCTGTAATAACGAGAGAAACCGGGTCAGGTTTATTAGCTGGATTCGATGTGTCTCTGGTTGGTGAGTTACCAGGATTGTGGTCTTGGGGCTCCTGCTTCGCATCTGTATAAACCTGTATCCGCTTAATGGAGTCGATGACACCGTCATAGGCATTGGCTTTTATATCGTACTTCCCTTTGGCGCGTTCCAGCCTGATCAGATAAAAATCACCCAAGCGTTGGGATTCGAGCACCTCGCCGGGATACTGATGCAAAACGGATTGGATGACGGCCTTTTCTTCCAATGGAGAAGCTGCTAACGACCGTGCCCAAGGCCACTGTAAAAGACAAATTGTAATCAACACAGCCGCCAGCGTACCTCCAATCACCCACACATAGATGGCTTTCATCGTTATTCCCTCCTTTGGCTTATTATTTTGGAATGGTAGGGAGGATGATCGTTGCAGTTGTTCCGCTCCCCTCTACACTTTCTAGCCCAATTTGAGCATGTATAGCTTGTGCAATTCCTGTAGCCAATGATAAGCCTAGCCCAGCCCCACCTTCCTCGCGGCTTCTGGCTTCATCCACACGATAGAAGCGGTCGAATACTTTAGATAACTTTTCTTCCGGGATTCCAATTCCTTGATCTGTGATTCTTATGCAGGGTTGAGCTGTACCGCCCACCGTATCAATCATCAGGTGTATCGGCTCGTCACTGTATTTGCGTGCATTATCCAAAAAGATAAATAGCAGCTGCTTCAGCTTATTTTCATCGGTATAGCCAATGCAGTCTGCCTGTACATCCAGTTGAATTTGTCGGGCGAACGCATTTTCAAATGTAGCTTTTAATTCTGTCGCTATTCTGGTCAGGCGTACAGGCTCCAGCGCGACATTCCATTGTTCTTCGTTTCTGGCCAACAGAAGAAGCTGCTCTGCCATGTCCTTCATTCGAATCGCCTCGGAATGGATCGCTTCAACGGATTCGGCGAAAATGTTGGGATGCTGCAACCCCCGCCGTTTGAGCAGACTGGCATAACTTTCAATAATGGTGAGCGGTGTCTTCAATTCATGGGACGCATTAGATACAAATTGTTCTTGCCTGACGAAATTCCGCTCCAGCAGTTCAATCATGTCATTAAATGTTTCTCCCATTTCGACCAGTTCGTCGCGTGATGATGAATTGAGCGGAAGACGTTTAAATTTCCCGCTGCGCTGAATTTCTTTCATCGTGCTAATCATAGATGTAATTGGACGTGTGATCAGTCTGCCGAGCAGCCTTCCCGACACCACGACAGGAATGAGCGCAATTCCAGTGACAGCCACAAGTACGATTCTGAGTACCTGTAGCGTCTGCATCGTCGGTTGCAGACTTTCGGTCACCTGGAGATTGACAACCTCGCCATTGGTCCAAATCATGGGGAGCGATACAAGAATGTAACGATTGCTTTCATAGGTAATCATGCGAACCTGCCGTGTTTCATCAAAAACGCCCTTCATCAAGCTAAGAGATTGCTCGGAAGAAGAGGTGATAGGGGGAAGAAAGTCGCCTTCTGGTTTCATCAGCCGAAGCATGCCATCCAGCGGTACATAGGCTCGGAGAAGATCCTCAGCGGCTACGGATACCGGAGCACGTTGAATCCCACGAACTATGTTCTCTGCTGCGGCCTCTACCTGGTCTTTTCGATTGTCTATCGAAAATTGGCTGAATAGGAAATAGATCGAAAAATTAATGGCTACAAGTAAGACCGCGAATAATAACGAGGTGTACGTATGGATTTTGTTTTGTAGCTTCATAAAGATTCCTTCAGTACATAACCAATTCCGCGTACAGTATGGATAAGCTCAGGGAGCTGGCGCGTAGGGTCGATTTTATTGCGCACGTAGCGAATATACACATCGACCACATTGGTATCGCCCATATAATCTATGCCCCATACATTTTCCAGTAATTGTTCACGGCTAAGTACCTGCCGCTGGTGTCTGAGTAAATGAACGAGCAAGTCAAACTCTCGCGGTGTAAGCTCAATGTTGTGCTCTCCTCGAAGAACTTCACGAGTACCTTCATGGAGACGTAAATCCCCGGCACTAAGCCATCTATCTACCCCTTGTGGAGCCATGTCTTTCGTTGCACCCACTCTGAGTGCGGCCCGTACACGTGCAAGCAACTCTTCGATCACAAATGGTTTGGTAACATAATCATTGGCTCCCAAATCGAGTCCCTCGACCTTATCTGCAATGGAACTTTTAGCCGTCAGCAAAATGACAGGAACGTTCGCATCATGCTTACGAATCCTACGAAGTAGCTCGATGCCATTGAGACCGGGAATCATAATATCCAGCAACACTAGATCCCAATTGCCTTTGCAATACGTCTCCAGCCCATCAATTCCGTTTTTTTCTTTACATACTTGATAGCCTTCAAATTGAAGTTCGATCTCTAGAAGCCGGGCAATCTTTTCTTCGTCTTCTACGATCAAAATAGATTGTTTCATGATCATGCCCTCCTGTAGGCGAATAGCCGATACGGAAGTATTTTAGCATATACGGACAGGTAAGGCACTTCAAAGCGCAGGGCAGTGAGGGAAGAGATGTTTATGCTGCGTTATATTTCTTGACATTAAAAAGGAATAAAATGTAATGGTAACGCTATGATTTTGTTTTTTTATCCTTTATGCACAACAAACAAGCCTTTGTTTTGGTCAGGACGAACATTGTCTATGTGAGGAAAGTTGCAGTAACATAAATTAAAACTATTCACCAGAACCGAAATAAGGGCAGACCGCGAGCTTGCCCTTTGTCGCCAGGAGCGTAAAATAAAATGAAGCGAAAGCAGGGATTCAAAATGCATAAGCTTGGGATGATTACGATTGGGCAAGCCCCCCGGTCAGATGTGGCCCCTATCGTAGAAAGGGCATTGGAAGGACGGGCAGAGCTGGTACAGGCCGGTGCGCTAGATGGGC
>NZ_WUDQ01000043.1:0-20521 GCF_009827695.1 Paenibacillus sp. OT2-17
CTTTGGTAATCATTCTCAGTGGATATGACGAGTTCCAGTATGCGCGCGAAGCGATTCGCTGTGGGGCACGGGAGTATTTGCTCAAGCCAATCGTAAGGGAGGAACTGTTTGGTGCGCTGGCAGTTTTGAATGAGGAATTGAAGCAGAGGAACCACCTCATATACGATGGTGTTGTCAGCGTAGAGAAAGATAGACCAGCTGGCGCGAGCGCCATCGTCGATAGAAGCGGTAGCATGACACGTGCTATCCAATACATCCATGCTCATTACAGCGAGGATTTGAATATGGCAGTAGTATCCAATTCAGTATCCTTGAATTATACGTATTTTAGTCAGGCGTTCAAAGCCTATACAGGCCTTAGCTTTGTTCAATATGTAAAAAGGCTGCGCATTACAGAAGCCAAAAAGCTGCTGGAGTGCCAAGGGGGCAAGATTTATGAAATTGCCGCTAACGTGGGCTTTGACAATGCAAAGCACTTTAACAAAGTGTTTCGTGAGCTGGAGGGGATGACCCCGCAGCAGTTTCGAGTGCAGAATCAAAGGGGTAATTAGATATAAAGAGGCGGAAAACTTCACTGCCTTTTTAACCTTATCCTGATATAATAAACGTAAGCATAACCATCGCCTTCAATCAGAGAGTTTGTACACAATCACACGAATCGCCGAACGGAAGGGGAGAGCATATGGTTATTTATGAAACGGACCAAGCTTATATTATGACGACGCAGCATGACCATGCCCATATTTCAGGTGAGTTGGCTTCACAATGGGAAGAGAGTGCCTTCAAGAATAGACGTCATAAGCAGGATTTTGTATATGCAGCAAGGGAGCATGATCGGGGCTGGATACAGTTAGACGCTGCTCCTTTCTGGAATGATCATGTGTCTGCACCTTATACGTTTATTGATTTTCCGCTCAATCCTCGTTTTGTTTTCTATCGTCTTGGGATTGATGAAGTCGAACAAGGTAATACGTATGCGGCGTTGCTGTGTAGCTTGATGTACAAGGAGCTAGTCGGACGGACCGAGCATCAAAACGCTCAGGACAAGCAGATTACGCATGCTTATCAGGAAGCGGAGGCACAGCGTCGTCAGAGGCTCAAACAGGAGCTGGCATGTGGCGTAACCTTCGACCATCAAGTGCGGACGGATGTACGGAGAATGTTGTTTTGTGACGAATTGAGTCTGTTTTTGTGCAGCCGAGAGCCGGGTACGCCTACAGCAGATTATGAATGGTTTGCTGAAGGTTTAAGCTTCCCGGCTGTTCGACATGAAAGCGGGCGAGTTTGGGCCGAGTGGCTATCGGATCAGACTGTAGGTCTTTCCTTTTTTCCTTTCAGGGGCAAGGTAGGGATTACTCATACCTTTAAGAAGGTGGACAAGGAGAAGATTCGTACCTTTGGTCTCCTAGAGGCTTACCGTTCTTCTGAATGGACGCATCGAACCTTTACCGTTGAACATATCATGGAAGTAGAAGAACATAAGGAGAATGCCTGACCGTCTACGGATACAGCCTCGAACAATATTTTGTTCGTAGACGCAGAGAAAAGTCAGAGCAAAGCCTCCCTGAACCATGCTTCAGAGAGGCTCGCTTTTTTCTAGCTTTAACATTTTACGATTTTGCAGATGTTTTCGCACGATTGACAATAGTCTGTACCTTATTCAATACCTTATCGCGTGCCCCTTTATTTTTCATCAGATACGTAACACCCATTCCCAATGCGGCTACCACCCATTTTTTATTCTTCATGAATAACGCCTCCTTATGATCATGTTGTCATACACGCTTGCTTTAAAAGCATCCAAAATGTGAAAAGATGAACGGGATTTTACGATTTAGTGATTCCTTGCACTCGTTCCGCATAACTATGATTTTACCCTTCTCCATCAAATCTTACCCGTTCCTTCGCCAATGAAACGATTACGACTGTCTTTTCATGTTTAATGGATATTATTAAATATCCCGCCACAATTGCTTCAGACGCACATGACAGGGAGGTCTTTGTTATGAGAAAGAAGGAAGTGGTTGCCATGCTGCTCGCCGGCGGACAAGGCAAAAGACTCAAAGGACTTACCCGTACACTAGCCAAACCGGCAGTATTTTTTGGAGGAACTTACCGCATTATTGATTTCCCTCTCAGCAATTGCACTCATTCTGGTATAGACACCGTAGGCGTATTGACCCAATACGAGCCGTTGGTGCTTCATTCCTATATCGGCGTTGGGAGCGACTGGGATTTGGATCGCCTGGATGGAGGAGTTTTTGTTTTACCACCGCACGAGAAAGAAAATGGAAACAACTGGTACAGAGGCACGGCGGATGCAATTTATCGAAACCTGCATTTCTTGGATCAGTATGACCCAGAGCATGTACTCATTCTGTCAGGGGATCACATTTATAAAATGGACTACAGTCGAATGCTCCACTATCACAAGGAGAAGGAAGCAGACTGCACCATTTCTGTCATCAATGTCACGATTCAGGAAGCCAAACGATTTGGGATATTGAACGCCGATGATGATCTGAAAATATATGACTTTGAGGAGAAGCCTGATCAGCCGAAAAGCACATTGGCCTCCATGGGCATTTATTTGTTCAAATGGGAGGTGTTACGTCGCTATTTACTGGAAAGTGCAAGCGATTCTGAATCCTCACATGATTTTGGCAAGGATATCATTCCATTGCTGCTTCAGCATGGCCGGTCGTTGTATGCGTACCCGTTTGCCGGGTACTGGAAGGATGTAGGTACCATTCAGAGCTTGTGGGAGTCCAACATGGATCTTCTGGTTCAGGATCCGCCTTTGGATCTGAACGATCCTTTCTGGCGCATCTATACCCGCAGTCCCAATCAACCGGCCCAGTATATAACCCAACGGGCAATCCTCAAAAACAGCATTGTAAATGAAGGCTGCATGGTGGATGGAGAAGTAAGGCATTCTGTACTATTTTATGGGGTCGAAGTAGGTGAAGGGAGCGTCATTACCGATTCTGTCATCATGCCAAACGTAAAAATTGGGCGCAATGTACGTATCCACCGGGCTATCGTGAATGAGAACATCGTTATTGAAGACAACGCGTTTATCGGACCTGAAGATAGTTCTGATGAGATTATTTTGTTCGATCAGGAAAGCCAGCTTCATGCACGAATTTAACCCGGATAAGGACGGTGTCTGCTATGAGCCGACTCATTGGAGTTATCAACCTGGATCACGAACTGGATCAGTTGAAAGAGTTGACCTATTTCCGGTGCGGGGCCGCAGTCCCCTTTGCCAGTCGATATCGGCTCATTGATTTTACCTTATCCAACATGATGCATGCAGGGGTGCATGATATTGCACTGTTTATCCGCCGCAAATACCGTTCGCTGCTGGATCATCTGGGTGAAGGCCGGCCTTGGGATTTAGACCGCAGACGGGGCGGGTTGTTTATTTTGCCACCGGACTGGAATGATCCGACGGATGCATCACGTGGGGATTTGCAGCATGTGCACAACAATCTGGACTTTTTCCATCGCTCATCGGGGCAAACCATTGTTCACGCAGGAACTCAGCATGTCAATAAGGTTGATATCGAGGATGTATACCGTTATCATCGGGAGAAAAATGCAGATGTTACCCTCGTATATAAACCCATAGACCAGCTCGAATCTGAGCATGCTCCTTGTGCACGACTGGAGATTGATGAGAATGGACGAGTAACTGGTATTCATCAGGAGCAGGATCATCATAATATTTATCTGGAAATGTTCGTAATGGACAAAGGCTTGTATCTGGATCAGGTGAAGCATTGCATTGCCCATCAGGATAATCATTTCTTTCGCGATGCCATCCAGAAAAACCCAAGTGGACTGCGCATTTATGCGTATCGTTATGAAGGTTATCATGCGGTCATTAATTCTATCGAGAGCTACTATAAAAATAGCATGAAGCTGCTGGATCAGGAGCAGTATCATGCACTGTTTCAGAATCAGCCGGTGCATACCAAAATCAAGTATGAAGCCCCGACCCGTTATACGCACAGCGCCGAGGTGGATCATTCACTTGTTGCCAATGGCTGCACCATTGGGGGCAAGGTCGAGAACAGTATTCTTTTCCGTGGAGTACGGGTGGAGGAGGGTGCGCGGGTAAGCAACTCGATTATTATGCAAAAATGCGTCATCCGTAAAGGGGCAGTTGTGGAGAATGTGGTTTTAGATAAAGATGTACAGCTTTCACCAGATCGAACTCTGATTGGAGACATTAGAGTTCCCTATGTCATTGCCAAGAATAGCGTAATTTAAAGGATATACTTAGCCATTAAAACGGAAATAACAGGAGGTACAACTTTGTTCAGCAATAAAGAAGCATTTAAGCAGGCTTTTTGAGAGCAACTGGTCGGAAGGCTGGGCAAACCGATGCAGGAGGCTCAGTCGGAAGACGTATATAAGGTTTTGGGTGGCATGATTCGTGAGCAAGTCGGCAAGAATTGGGCAGAAACGAACCAAGCCTACAAAGAAGGACAAGAGAAGCAGATTTATTATTTTTCACTGGAATTTTTGATAGGTCGTCTATTGGGCAGTAATCTGCTGAATTTGGGCGTACTGGATATGGTTCGGCAGGCATTGGGTGAACTGGGCTGGGATCTGGAGGAAATTGAAGAACAGGAGGCGGACGCGGGGCTAGGCAATGGTGGTCTCGGCCGCCTGGCGGCTTGCTTCATGGACTCGCTGGCATCCCTTGGCTATGCAGGACATGGTTGCGGTATCCGATATAAATATGGTCTGTTTGAACAGCGTATTGTGGACGGCAATCAAGTTGAACTGCCGGATTACTGGCTACAGAAAGGGAATGTCTGGGAGGAACGCCGTCCTGACAAAAAGGTCGAGGTTCATTTTTGGGGAAGAGTGGAAACCCGTGAACAGGAGGGACGTCTTGTATTCGAGACACAGGATGTCGAAACGGTCTGGGCTGTCCCTTACGATATTCCGCTGGTGGGCTATGGTCATGCGCAGGTGAATACGCTGCGGATTTGGAGTGCGGAATCAGCGCTTGATCCCGTTCGAGGACCGATTCGAGGCGAGGGCGGTTATTACCGCTTTCTCGACTACAATCGATCGGTGGAATCCATCTCGGCATTTCTATATCCGGATGACTCCAATTATGAGGGGAAGCTGCTTCGCTTGAAGCAGCAGTATTTCCTGTGCTCGGCCGGATTGCATCTGGCAATGATACGCCTGTAGAAAATCCTGAAAGCTTTGCGCTGAGGGCTGAGGCTGGCGATGGGAAAGTCGATTTATCCTGGGACGCTTCCAGCGGAGTTGTAGGTTACAGCGTACAGCGGGCAACGTATGAAAACGGTCCTTTTGCTGCTGTAGCATCCAACTTGGTCGAAACGTCTTATACGGATACGAACGTAACGAACGGCACTTCTTATTATTATAAAATAACCGCAAAAACAAAGACGGGAACGAGCGAATCTAATGTTTTGAAAGCGGTTCCGCGAACGCCTGTAGACGAACAGGATCGCTATGAAGCCGAAGATGGCACGCTGAAGGGAACCATTGTGGAATCCAGCGGGACCGGCTTCTCCGGTACTGGTTATGTAACTAATTTCCACAATGCAGGGGATTCCCTGACGATGACGATCCAGGCAGAGGCGGCAGGCTTGTACAATCTTACAATCGGCTACCGTTCGCCTCATGATGACAAACGCACCAACTTCTCTTTAAACGGCAAAGCGTCTGGCGAGCTGGTACTTTGGAAATCGGCTGATTTTAAAGAAACCTCCGGTGGTAAGGTTCTGTTGAATGCAGGGGCGAATACGATCGGTTTTGAAACAGGCTGGGGCTGGTATGATATCGACTACGTCAAGCTGGAGCCAGCTGCTGACCGTCCACCACATGCAGTAACCAAAACGCTCACCAATCCGAATGCGACGGTAGAAGCAAGAGCATTGATGAACTATCTGGTTGATCAATACGGGAAGAATATGCTTTCCGGTCAAGAGGATATGCCCGAAATTGATTGGCTTCAAGCGAATGTAGGTAAAAAGCCGGCTATTGCGGCACTTGACCTGATTGACTATTCCCCAAGCAGAGCGGAACACGGTCTTAGTTCCACAGAGACGGAAAAGGCGATTGAATGGGATAAGCAAGGGGGCATCGTTACCTTTGCATGGCACTGGAACGCGCCGAAAGGTCTGATCGATACGCAGGGAAAAGAATGGTGGAGAGGCTTCTATGCCGATTCGACTACATTCGATATAGAATATGCGATGAATCATCCAGAGTCCGAAGATTATAAATTGCTTATTCGCGACATCGATGTGATTGCAGGGCAATTGAAGAAGTTGCAGGATGCGAAAGTTCCTGTCCTGTTCCGTCCTTTGCACGAAGCGGAAGGCAAATGGTTCTGGTGGGGCGCTAAAGGTCCTGAGCCTGTTAAAAAATTGTATATTTTGATGCACGATCGTTTGACTAATGTGCACAAATTGAACAATCTGATCTGGGTCTGGAACTCTGTTGCTCCCGACTGGTATCCGGGACATGAGTATGTGGATATTTTGAGCTTCGACTCTTATCCGCAAGCAGGCGACTACAGCCCGCAAATTGCAAAATATGAAGACCTTGTTACATTGGGCAAGGACAAAAAGCTAGTTGCCATGAGCGAAAACGGACCTATCCCGGACCCTGATCTGATGAAGGCGTATCAAGCCCATTGGAGCTGGTTCGCTACATGGTATGGGGATTTCTTGAGAGACGGCAAACAAAACAGTCTTGAGCATCTGAAAAAAGTGTATAATCATCCGAACGTCATTACGCTTGAAAAGCTCCCGACTAACTTGAAAACGTATGGCATTACCGAGCAACCATCAGTACCGGGCAGCTTCACGCTGAACGCAGCGGGCGAAACGGCGAAAGTAAAGCTGAGCTGGACAGCATCAGCGAATGCAGCAAGCTATGAAGTGAAGCGTTCGACGGTTGAAAACGGCGCGTTCGCCACAGTAGCGAGCGATGTATACGGAAGCAGCTACACCGACACAGCCGTAACAGCAGACACGACGTACTATTACCAAGTCGTAGCGAAGAACGATGCAGGTCAAACGGTTTCGAACACGGCTAGCGCAGCGCCGAAAGCGGATACTCAGCAGCCGACAACGGAATTGGTGCTCCAGTATCGCACAGCGGATACAAATGTGAACGACAATCACTTGAACCCGCATTTCCAAATTTTAAACAAAGGTACAATCTCCGTACCGATCAACGAGTTGAAAATTCGCTACTACTACACGATCGACGGTGACCGTGAGCAGACATTCAACTGCGACTATGCGGTGCTGAGCTGCTCTAAGCTGAATGGTAAGCTGGTTAAAATGGATAAAGCTGCAACCGGTGCTGATTATTATTTGGAAGTCAGCTTCAACTCGGATGCAGGCGTGTTAGCCTCTGGAGGAAGCACGGGCGGAATTCAAACTCGTATTCATAAAGCAGACTGGTCGAACTATAACGAAAGTGACGATTACTCGTATAAAGGTACGCAGACTTCATTCGACGATCATACGAAAGCTACGTTGTATCATAATGGCGTACTTGTTTGGGGAACCGAACCGACAGCTAATTAAAATGATATAAATACCATCGCTGAAATGAGCAGGGGGATTTAGTATCCTACCTGCTCATTTTTTTGTACAAAAACCCTCCAAGAGATATGTTTGATTATTATATTCAGGTTTAAGAAATCACGAACTAAAATTACCTTATAATGTTAGAAGAGACGAAAAATATAATTCTTCAAGCTAAAGAGGGGGATTAGCATGGAACATACACCTACGATCCGCTCGAAGATAGAGACAGAACTAACTCAGAGGGGCTATAGCTTTAGCAGTTTTAGTAAAATATCTGGTATTAATCGTGGTACATTCAGCACCATGTTGAACAGTAACCCGCCTAAGCCGATCTCGGTTCGGCAGATGGACTTGATTACCAAGGCATTAGGATATCCCGAAGGCTGGTTGTATGAGTTATACATAGATGAATGCTTTTATGAGGGAAAAGGACACTGGAAACGGATTAAGCCTTTTTTATTACGTTGTGTAGAGTTAGGGAGGGAAGACTGTATTCAAAAGGTACTGTCAAGACTAACCGAGGACTTGTCCTATGTACCGACGATATTTGAGCTTGCAGAAGAACTACACGAAGCAGAGAAGTACGGTCATGAATTAAAAAAACTGGCTTATGTAAATTATATGAATCAGTAAATAACGAAGGGGAAAAGAAGAGCAACTACATGGTTGCGTGCAGAGAGACATTTGGTATTTTACTATGGATACGGGTTCCTTTCTGTCTCAACAGCTTTACAAAAGAAAGGATGTATTAAGGAGGCAAGGGCAGAGCTTGAAGGCTATGCAGATTTAAGTTGGTTTAAAGGGCTTGATTCAGAAGGTGAAGCAGATGTGGAGCAATTCCGTGTATGGGCTAAAGCCAACTCTTATACTTTAGATTTACTCTTAGGCAAGAGAGATATGTATATAACTTTCCTCGAAAATCACCCTGAAGAGATAAGTTCTGGGCTTATAACCATACTAGAAGCTGCTAATATGTATAATTTTGATATAGACTCTATTATTGATAAATACTCTGAGCGAATAAAGAGATTACAGGAGTCTGAGGTTGTTAAACAAATGACCTATTATTATTGTTACATGTATCAGCTTGCCATTTACCATTACAGACGTGGGAGAATACTAAAAGGGCAAAAGGATACCCTTAATTATCTTTCATTATCCAAGCAAAGAAATTGGTTTGAGCCACCAGTTTCTATTGAGAGTCTTCAAGATCATATGCAATTAGACTAGGCCAATTTTAAGGGATTGGTCTTTTTTTATTGATTATTTTGTAAAAAAAGAAATGATATGTTTATTTTATTGCTAGTTGTAACACATCAAGAATTATAATTTCTTTAGAGCTAGTGGGAAGGGGGATAGGTTTAAGATAAATAACCGTGCATAATTTAAAGCAATTGGCTCAGTGGATGAAGATGCTTCAGCGGGAACATACCAAGAGTGACGCCCTTTTTAACAAGGAGTTAAAACTACCTGTTTGGGGAGGGGTTCCGGGTGTGAAAATTTGATGACACGAAGTAAGAATAACCGGGAGAATAACCAGATCTAAGGAGACGAAAATTCCACCAAGATCTGGTTGTACCTTTGGGATTAATATAGCACCCCGGATAAGAAGGGAAGGGATATAAAAACTCCTACTTTTTTTGAGAATGATCCTTCCAATAAAAATAAATACAAAGAAAAAGCAAGATAAGTGGAAATAAGTAAAAAGCATCATTGTACCCTATAGAATGTTCACGTTTTAAATAGTACAAATACCAAAACATAGACATGCTTGATATCAAAGCTAGGGTACCGCTTATTGAGTACATGTATATCGCTCCTTTACAAAGTGTAATATCACAACCACCGAGAAAAGATGGTATTGATCACATTATAATACAAATATATGTCCGGGAGGAAAAAACATGAAAAAAATTGCAATTATTCTTTCTACTTTAATACTTTTTGTTGTGGGCACTCCTAATATTTATGCAGCACAGAATGACTCGGTAGTACCTCAACCAGATGTTGTTGCTACGAGTATCGAGATCGACGGAGCCTATAAAACTGTTACTTTGGATAACGGTGATGTTATGTCCTTTGTGACCCAAGAAGATTACGATTCATACGTAGCTGCTTCAAATAACAAAAATACAACAGTACGGCTAGAAGCGGCTGATTCCGTGATAAAACCTTCTAATACACGTATTGAAAATACGCTACTTTCAACTACTACAAAAGACCACCAATGGATCAATTATCATTCAGAGACTCCGAATTGGTCAAAAGCGAGTAATTATACAATCACTGGTGGTAAGACGTATAATGCGTCCACTACGCTAAAGTACGATGATCTTTCTTTTACTGTCGGAGTTGCATACACCTATTCAGTATCAACGCAAATTCCGGCAGATGCTAATAGATTTAGTAGATTAGGTGTCTGGGCTGATTTAACTCTTAAAAAATATAGAGCTGTGCAATATGATAATTATACTGGACAGAGAATAAGTTCATGGGAATTTGTTTCCTCTAATGCTCGCAATACTTACATTGCGCCTGCTTACCAATAAGACATAAGTGAAGTGGTAGCTTATAAACTCTACTAAAAAAGAAATAAGAAGGGCGTTCTTGGATCAATCCGAGAGTGCCCTTTTTGCATGAAATAATCAAAAATAATTTAAGACAGGGAAGGAGGGCATCATGGCCGCTACTATCAATACATTCGTGTACTGGTTGTTGTTTCAGGCTTAATTTATATTGGATGAAGAATTTTAACGTTATGTATTTCATTCAACTATTCAATTATCACGGGATTCGTTAAAAAAAGACTTCTGTCTAAGGCATCATAAATTAAAGTGGATATATAGACCATATATTTCACTATTTTCGTAATTTTGTACTGAAATGAATTTCCTATAAGATGGATTTTACATATAAGCACCACTTACGCTATGTCTAAAACTTATTGAGGGGGATTGGCATGGAACATACACCTACGATCCGCTCGAAGATAGAGACAGAACTAAAGCAGAGGGGTTACACATTTAGCAGCTTCAGTAAAATATCTGGAATTAACCGTGGTACATTCAGTACCATGCTGAACAGTAACCCGCCTAAGCCGATCTCGGTTCGGCAGATGGACTTGATTACCAAGGCACTGGGATATCCCGAAGGCTGGCTGTATGAGTTGTACATAGATGAATGCTTCTACGAGGGAAAAGGGCACTGGAAACGGATTAAGCCTTTTTTAATGCGTTGTGTGGAGTTAGGAAGAAAGGACTGTATTCGAAGGGTATTGTCGAGGCTAACCGAGGACTTGTCCTATGTATCGACGGTATTTGAGTTTGCAGAAGAACTGCACGAAGCAGGCAAGGAAAAGGAAGCGATCCCCTTTTACGAGTGTGTGGTAGAGAACGAAAGGTACCATCATTCCGAGCGGTTGGCAATCAGCCAGTTTAGGCTATTTTCTTGTTCTTTAAACAAAGATTTAGAGAATAATCGTCAACAAGCTATAAAATTTGCTCCTTATCGCAAAAATTTGCCTGAATCTCATCAATTGGATGCTTTATTAAAGCTGGCAAATGTGTACTACCAAGTTGATGATTGTGAGACAACTATACGATATACAAGAGAACTTGAGGTAATTGCCACAAATATTTATCAGCAGCAGATTCAGGCTAGATTAAGAAAACGTGAAGTTAAGCCTCTAAATACAGAAAGACATCTAATCGTCTATTATGGTCAAGCCTATTTAACGCAGGGGAATGCCTACGAGAAACAGGGGTTATACAAAAAAGCTATGGAGTTCATCCCCTACTATGCAAATTTAACTGATTTTGAAGGTCTAGATGAGGTTGGTATGTTAGAGGCACGGAAATTTGAAATGTGGGCGGAAGCAAACCGCTTGAATTTAGAAATTCTGATGGGAGATATGACTAATTTACCTGCCTATGTAGAACTTATTAGGAATAATCCTCAGGAAATATTACTTGGGTTACTAACCATATTAGAGTCTGCCAATACTTATAATTATATGATAGACGAATATTTAATTCTTTTTGGAGAGAATATTAATGAGTTTAGAGACTTACGTACAAATATTTCTTATTACAAGACGAATTATAATCTAGCAAACTATTCCCGTTTTTTTCTTGAGCTTAGTCGCTACTATTTTAATAAAGGGAACTATTCTGAGGCAATAGACTGTATGCTGAATAGTTTAAAGGCAACTTCACAGTTAAACGATAAGGCTTACTATATCAAGTCTATCACGTTGTTGTTTGAGAAATATAAGGATCATTCGACACATGAACAACGGACAGAATATGAAAAAGTGATTAAAGCAGTGGAGAACAATATCAAGGAAATGACTTTTTAGAATACAAAAGGGCTATATAATCTACTACTCTAAGTAAATTATATAGTCCTTTTGACATATTACGTGTATGACTACTCGGGAAAAAGTTAATTTTTTAGTTAGTTGCCTGAATCATCGAAGTTATTTTCAGAAAGCTCACGCTCTGAAGAGGTAAACAGTTCTTTTAAAATACGATAAGCTTTATTCTGATCCGCTTCATTCTGCTGGGAAAGGATATGAACGCATTCCCATATCCAGGGCTGACTTTTGAGTTCTTTAAAAGGATTAAAATCAAAAAATGCAAATACATTGGTGTCTAGCGCTTCGGCTATTTTCTCCAAAGTTTTAATTTGTACATTGACCTCACCGCGCTCCAACTTGCCGATATAGGAACCTGTTGAATCGGATGCTTCTGCTAACTGTTCTTGTGTAATACCCCGCAATTTTCGAAATTGACGGATTTTCGTTCCTAATAGTTTGGTTGTTTCCATAGACACCCACACTCCTATAGTATGAGTGTAGACAAAGCTGGATTAAGCGTGGAGGTAATTAAATTACCTTAATTATTCGATATTTAGTTCTTGTAAGAACTATTTTAATAAACATCAAATTCCATAATATAATAAAACAGTGTAGAAAAGGGGTTGACCGTCATCCAATTTATTCATATAATTTCTAGTATATTGTAATTGATTGTCGAGGAGGGTGATTTTTTAAAATCCTCTGAATACGCCGGGGGTGTTTTTATTGGAAAATGCAACCACGATCCGTTCGGAAATTGAGAAAGAATTAAAACTAGGTGGCTACACTTTTAATAGTTTTGGACAAGCTACGGGGCTTAACCGGGGCATATTTAGTGCTATGCTTAACGGCAATCCGCCTAAACCTATCTCGGTAAGACAAATGGACTTGATTACCAAAGCCTTTAATTATCCAGAAGGCTGGTTGTATGACCTGTATGTGGATGAATGTTTTTATGATGGAAGACCACATTGGAAAAGGGTCAAGCCGTTCCTGATTCGTTGTGTTGAAGTAGGAAATTTGCGATGCGTGGAGAAAGTGCTCTCACGCTTAATGGAAGATCTTAACCACATTCCAACAATCTTTGCTTTGGCAGAGGAGCTTTATGAAGAAGGGAAGTTAAAAGAGGCAATTCCTTTCTATGAATGTGTCATTGAAAATGAGAAATACCAACATTCAGAGAGGTTGGCAATTAGTCATTATAGAATTTTTTCAATCTCTGTTAGTGAAAGTATGGAAAGAAATTTGGAGGCCGCCCTAAGATTTGTACCCTTTAGAAATCGGGTACCCTTAGAATATCATTTAGATGGTTTGCTTAAACTGTTAAATCTTTATCACAATTTGCATCAATGGAAAGAAGCGGAGCGTTATGCGGATGAATTAAGAGCGCTTACAACTATTGTATGTAAAAGTAGAGAAACTAATAAAAAGAGTTTTACATTGAAAACTGAAAGACATTTAGTTGTCTACTATGGTCAAGGTTATTTGATGAAGGGAATTGCATTGGAAAAACAAGAAAGATATGAGGAGGCCATGAAGTATATTTCTGGCTATGCTGATCTGAGTTGGTTTGAAGATTTAGGGGAAATTGGACAAAAAGAAGTACAAAAGTTCACCCTTTGGGCAAATGCTAATCAACTTAGCTTGAAAATTCTTATGGGCGATACAAGTAGTTTACCAATGTATATTCAATTTCTGAAAAATAACCCACCCGAGATTTTGTTGGGTTTATTAACGATAGTTGAGTCGGCTAACAAGCACGGTTTTTTAATTGAACATATTCTCCAACAGTTTTCTCATGAATTGGCCTCATTTAATAATGAATTATCTATGAAAGCCAGCTACTATAAACAGTCATTTAGTTATGACACTTATGCTGATTTGTGTTACCAACTGGCCATATATATGTTTAATAACCTTTCCCATGAAAAAGGCATCTATTATGTTTTAAAAAGCTTGAAGAAATGTCTGGAAATCAGCAGTAAAGAAAAGTTCATGATTTGTACAGCATTATTTGAAAGGTTTAGAAACAAAGCAACAAAAGACCAAAAATCAGAATATGAAGGTATCATGGAGGAGGTTTTAATCAATGCGAGTAAAAAACCTTAAATACATGCTGATTATGGGTTTTTTTAGCTTTTTAGCATTCTCTCATAACATTGTTGTTTTTGGACATGGTGCAGGAGGTTAATAGTCATCAAAAAACCAGCCTTACTGAGGCTGGTTTTTTGATTCATCCCGTTAAAGGGATGAATTGGGTTTTATTATATTTTTAACCTGTAGGGAAGGTATCAGCTTGTAAACTAATGTAAATACCACACCGAACAGGAGGTTTATTGATGTGAAATGGAAACAATTGGAGGAATGCATCGAAGAAAAGCGGAAGGAATTAAATGATTTGGCGAATGAGGTGGGATTGAAGGATCGGCGGGTGTTAATCAAGTCCATGGAGTTGGATCGACTCCTTAATAAATACAGCGACTGGAAATATAGCTATCATAGACAACAGAGCATACCCCAAAGTTCACAAATACAAGAGAAGCAACACGAGCTTGTCCTATCTTATTAATCTTCAAGTATCATGACAAGATAAAACCTAACTTCACCAGGGCTTCTAATACATAGTGGGATATAGAATAAACAAAATAATCTCTATTGCATCTCGTACGCCGCTCTTATACATGTTGTTCGTACGGTTTATTGTTCTGCGTCTACATCAGAGCGGAAGCCATGTATTAATGATGAATATGTATCAAAAAAACCTCCCGATTCACGTTATTGCGTGACTCAGGAGGTTTTTGGGTTTTACTGTTGAAGCTGGCGCAGCACGGTGATTTCGACACGGCGGTTTTTTTGTCGTCCAGCTTCGGTGCTATTGTCACCAACCGGCCGGGTATCTGCATAACCCGCATACTGAAATCCTGAGGGTGAAAGTTGCTCTCTGTCGAGAAAGAATCGGAGTACAGATAGTGCCCGTGCGCCGGAAAGCTCCCAGTTATCCTTATACGTCGATGAGTTCGAGGAGCGAGTGAACGGAATGTTGTCCGTATGGCCCTCAATACTAATCGGTGTTTTCAAATCTCGAAACAGACTGGCCAACTTGGATAGCGTGTTGGCAGAGCCTTGCTTGAGTGCAGCTCTACCTTGATCGAATAAAAAGCGGTCATTCAGTGTAATGACAATACCACGCGGCTGATCTGACACGAAAATCTGGTTTTCCAGTTTGTTGTCCGTAATATATTCTTGAATGACACCCATTAGATTTTGCAGCTCTTTTTCCTGCGTGCGGAATGCTTGTTCACGTTCGGTGAGCTTTGTCGATCCAGCTTCCTTTTTATTGGCTGCCGGTTGCTTGGTCGTGGGTGGATTTTTGCTGGTGTAACGATCGGCAGTACCTGTAATGCCCGAGCCTTGCTCCAAAATAGAATCTCCCTTGTGGAACGTATCCTGGAGGGATTGAACAACGACATCGTATTTTTTAGCATCCAGACTACTCATGGCATACATCACAACGAAAAATATGAGCAGCAGGGTGATCAGATCGGCATAGGTAATCATCCAGCGGTCACGATGGTCTCCGCCGCCTCCTTGACCCCCACGGCGCTTACCGCGCGCTCTCATGGAAGTCCTCCTTTGGAGAAGCGTCCTCTGTGCGTGAGCGACGAGGCGGTTTGTGATCTATATTTTGCTCTGAGCGGATAAAGAACTCCAACTTTTTGCGTACAAGCTTTGGATTCTCTCCGTTTTGGATAGCCAAAATACCTTGCAGCAGCAAATCCATAGTGATAATTTCACTCTCACTGGCAGCTCTTATTTTGGATGCGATGGGCAGGAAGATCAGATTGGCGCTAGCAACGCCATATAGTGTTGCGATAAAAGCAACAGCAATGGACGGACCAAGCGCAGTAGGCTCGGTCAGGCTGCCCAGTACATGGATCAGGCCCATGACAGTACCGATAATCCCCATCGTAGGGGCATAACCGCCTGCGGATTCAAATATTTTGGCGTATCCTTCATGTTTGTGTTCAATGGCATCTAACTCAAGCTCTAAAATCTGTTTGATCTGCTCCTGCTCGGTGCCGTCGATGACCAACTGAAGACCTTCACGCAAAAATGCATTCGGATGCTCTGATGAAGTACGCTCTAGCGCAAGCACACCGGATCGGCGTGAGGTGGCAGCCATGGAAACCAAATCTTCTATATATTGCTTCGTAGGATTCTCCTCACGGCTAAATGCCATCCGTAGAGCGGTGGGGATCGTCTTCAGCTTGGAAGCTGGGTAGCTGATCACAACTGCGGCGAAAGTTCCCCCAAATACAATTAGAGCCGATGTACCTTGAAGCAGCCCTGTAAATTCGCCGCCTTCCCATAAGAAGCCACCGATTAATGCTATGATTCCGGCGATGATGCCCAATACGATGGTGATATCCAAAATTTAATTCACTCCTATTCAAGACTTATCGTTTGCATCCACGGTAAGAAAGAGGTATAATACGGGAACAAACATTCTTATCCAACCATATTTCCCAAGTATCATTGCTCGGGAAATATCGACATAGAGTTACAGGTAAAGACGTTAAAGCTCGACTGGTGTAAAATCATGATGTTTCCATTTTAGACGATAAGGGTGATGCAGGGCAATGAGTGATATCGTTGTTAGCGATAAGACTTTTGAAATTCAGTCGGAATTCCAACCTCAAGGCGATCAACCTCAGGCCATTTTTGAATTGGTAGAGGGAATTGCAGAAGGAAAGAAGCATCAAACGCTATTGGGTGCTACGGGAACAGGTAAGACGTTTACCATCGCACAGACCATTGCCAAGTTGAATCGGCCTACGCTGGTTATTGCACATAATAAGACTTTGGCTGCTCAACTGGCGAGTGAGTTTAAAGAGTTCTTTCCGAATAACTCAGTCGATTATTTTGTCAGCTACTATGATTACTATCAACCGGAAGCATACATTCCGTCTTCCGATACGTATATTGAGAAGGATTCCAGCATCAATGAGGAGATTGATAAACTTCGCCACTCAGCGACAAGCTCTCTGTTTGAGCGTCGTGACGTTATTATTGTAGCGAGTGTCTCCTGCATTTATGGTTTGGGTTCCCCGAAAGAATATTCAAGCTTGCTGCTTTCGCTTAGAGTCGGCATGGAGAAACCCCGCAATCAGATTTTGTCCCGCTTGGTCGATATTCAATATCAGCGGAACGATATCAACTTCGTGCGGGGTACTTTCCGTGTACGGGGGGATGTTGTCGAGATATTCCCGGCTTCCCAAGGGGAACACGCTATACGTATAGAACTGTTCGGGGATGAAATTGAACGAATTACCGAGATTAATGTGCTTACGGGTGAATTGATCGGTGAACGTGATCATATTGCCATTTTCCCGGCATCTCACTTCGTTACTCATGAGGATACGATGAAGGTAGCATTGGTCAACATTGAACGTGAGCTTGAAGAGCGGTTAGCGGAGTTGAAGGAGCAAGGGAAGCTGTTAGAGGCGCAACGTTTGGAACAACGTACCCGCTATGATATCGAGATGATGAAAGAGGTTGGCTTTTGTTCCGGTGTCGAGAATTATTCAGGTCCACTGACATTCCGCGAGCGAGGAGCAACACCATATACGCTGATGGATTATTTCCCGGATGATATGCTGATCGTCATTGACGAGTCCCATGTTACGTTGCCGCAGATTCGTGCCATGTATAACGGTGACCAAGCACGTAAGAATGTACTGGTAGAACATGGTTTTCGTTTGCCATCTGCATTGGATAATCGTCCGTTGAAGTTTGAAGAGTTCGAGGACAAGGTAAGTCAAATCGTCTATGTATCGGCTACTCCAGGACCCTATGAGATGGAGAAATGCGAAACGATGGTACAGCAGATTATCCGTCCTACCGGGCTTCTTGATCCGATTATTGAGGTGCGTCCGAGCAAGGGGCAGATTGACGATCTCATTAATGAGATACGGCTTCGCATGGAACGTGAGGAACGGGTACTGGTGACCACACTTACGAAGAAGATGTCTGAAGATTTGACTGACTATTTAAAAGAAGTGGGCATCAAGGTTCGGTATATGCACTCCGAGATTAAGACGTTGGAGCGGATGGCTATTTTGCGGGATCTTCGTCTAGGGACCTTCGACGTACTAATTGGGATCAACCTGTTGCGGGAAGGTCTTGATTTGCCGGAAGTATCGCTGGTTGCAATTTTGGATGCGGACAAAGAAGGCTTCCTGCGTTCTGAGCGCTCTCTGATTCAGACGATCGGACGGGCAGCACGGAACAGTGACGGTCGTGTTATTATGTACGGCGATAAGATTACCGATTCTATGGATAAAGCGCTAAAGGAAACGGAACGTCGTCGTGCGATTCAAATTCAGTATAATGAAGAACATGGGATTACCCCGCAAACCATTCGTAAAAAGATTCGTGATGTTATTGAAGCAACTAAGGTGGCAGAGTCAAAGAATGATTACCTTCCTAATGAGACGGGTAAACTTTCCAAGAAGGAGCGTCAATCACTCATTCAGCGTCTGGAAGCAGAGATGAAAGACGCCGCCAAGAACCTACAGTTCGAGCGGGCAGCCGAGCTGCGTGATGCTTTGCTGGAGTTGCGAGCTGATTAAACATTGAGAATAAGCTAGAAGCAAAACATATGAAAATAAAATGTTTGATTGCTTTGCTTTTAAAATAGTGAGGGCGGCCTATGTGGTCGTTCTCTTTGCGATATATCACTTCCATGGGATAATCCAATGCGATATAGCATGACGTGAACTACGGCTAAGGAGATGAAACATTTGGCGAATGAAAGCATCATCATCAAAGGCGCACGCGCGCATAATCTCAAAAATATTGACGTGACGATTCCACGGGACAAGTTCGTTGTCCTGACAGGGCTTAGTGGCTCAGGTAAATCGTCACTGGCTTTCGATACGATCTATGCGGAAGGGCAACGTCGGTATGTGGAATCTTTATCTGCGTATGCCCGTCAATTCCTCGGGCAAATGGAGAAACCGGACGTTGATTCGATTGACGGTCTGTCTCCTGCCATTTCCATTGACCAAAAAACGACAAGTCGGAATCCGCGTTCTACCGTCGGAACGGTTACCGAAATCTATGACTACCTGCGGTTGTTGTTTGCCCGGGTGGGTCATCCTCATTGTCCTGAACATGGCATTGAAATTACTTCACAGACCGTTGAACAGATGGTGGACCGCATTTTGCAGTATCCTGAAAAGACAAGACTGCAGATTCTGGCTCCATTGGTATCCGGCCGCAAAGGTGAGCATAAAACACTGTTCACTGATATAGCCAAGCAGGGCTTTGTACGGGTACGTGTGAATGGAGAACTACGTGAATTGTCTGAGAAGATTGAGCTGGAAAAGAACAAGAAGCACTCGATTGAAGTGGTCGTAGACCGCATCGTAGTCAAGGAAGATGTGCGTGCGCGTCTATCCGACTCTATTGAGACGGCACTAAATCTTTCAGGTGGGCAGTTGCTTGTAGACATTATGGGGCAAGAGGAGTTGCGGTTCAGCTCCAACTTTGCATGCCCTATTTGTGGATTCAGCATAGATGAACTGTCTCCAAGAATGTTTTCCTTTAATAGTCCGTTCGGCGCTTGTCCGGATTGTGATGGGTTAGGAGTTAAAATGGTGGTTGACCCTGATTTGCTCATTCCCGATCCTGAAAAAAGTGTCGAGGATGGGGCTTTTCAGGCTTGGAGTGGTGGAACTTCCACTTATTATCCTCAATTTTTACAGTCAGTATGCGAGCACTACGGTATTCCACAGGACATTCCTGTTAGTCAATTGACGACAGAGCAAATGAACCTCATTTTACATGGAACGGGAGAGCAGAAGATCCGTTTCCGCTATGAGAATGATTTTGGTCAACGTAAGGAAGCCTATGTGACCTTTGAGGGGATTATCCCCAATCTGGAGCGTCGTTATCGTGATACGGCTTCTGAGGGTATACGTGAATTTATTGAAGGCTTTATGAGTGCAAAGCCATGTAACACTTGTAAGGGACACCGACTGAAAAAAGAAAGCCTGTCGGTAACCATTCAAGAGCGTAATATAGCTTTTGTGACAGCTTTGTCTATCGGTGAAGCCTCAAACTTTTTCCATACACTGGAGCTGAGTGAGAAGGAGAAGTCGATTGCCAATCTCATTTTAAAAGAAATTAACAGCCGCCTGGGATTCCTCGTTAACGTTGGTCTGGAATACCTGACTTTAAGCCGTGCGGCAGGCACGTTGTCAGGCGGTGAGGCACAGCGTATCCGACTGGCGACACAGATCGGGTCCAGTCTGATGGGTGTGCTTTATATTTTGGACGAGCCTAGTATAGGATTGCATCAGCGAGATAATGACCGTCTGATTAGTGCTTTGGAGCATATGCGTAATCTTGGCAATACGTTGATTGTGGTGGAGCATGACGAAGATACGATGATGGCGGCGGACTATATCATTGATATCGGGCCAGGAGCTGGAATCCATGGTGGGATGATCATGTCGCAGGGGACTCCGCAGGAAGTCATGGAAGACCCGAATTCCTT
>NZ_WUDQ01000440.1:0-3122 GCF_009827695.1 Paenibacillus sp. OT2-17
ACGATTGGAGAATTGTAACGTCCACCGGAACGGTAACGCATACGGGATGCTTGAATTGCCATTTGATCGAGTGCTTCAAAGATAAAGCCTACGAACTGGATTTCAGCTACAGGGCGGAAGCCTTGAATACCCAGACCCACAGCAAGACCCCCGATTGCGGATTCCGCTAGCGGAGTATCGAATACACGTTCTTCGCCAAATTCTTTTTGCAGACCTTCCGTAGCGCGGAATACGCCACCTACATGACCTACGTCTTCACCGAAAAGCAGGACGTTAGGGTCGCGTTTCAACTCTACGCGCAGTGCGTCACGAATCGCTTCTTTCATGTTCATTTGTGCCATTTGCTTCATTTCCTCCTTAAACATTGACAGATCAATTTCAGTTCAGGTCAATCGAAAAGCAGACCGGATCGGGTTACCGCCCGGTCTCTTTTAAGTTCAATTATTTAAAATCAGCTTTTTGTTCTTCCAAGTGCTTAGGCGTTGTTTCGAACATGCTATCAATCAGGCCAGGAATTGTCATTTTCTCTGTTTTCTCGGCTTTTTTGATCTCTTCGTTCACTTTTGCCTTAGCTTCTTCTTTTACGCGAGCTGTATCTTCTTCAGTCCAAAGACCTTTTTTCTCAAGGTATTTCGCAAAGCGGGCAATCGGATCTTTCGCATTCCATTCGCCTTCTTCTTCTTTGGAACGATATTTTGTTGCATCATCAGAAAGGGAATGCGGACGGAAACGGTACGTTACAGCTTCAATCAATGTAGCACCTTCACCATTACGTCCACGTTCTGCAGCTTCTTGAACGGCTTTAATAACTGCAAGCACGTCCATGCCGTCAATTTTCACACCTTTAATACCAGCAGCTACTGCTTTATGAGCGATCGAAAGAGCAGCCGTTTGTTTTGAAAATGGAGTCGTGATCGCGTAACCATTGTTTTGCACAAAGAAAATAACTGGCAACTTGTATACACCAGCATAGTTCAGGCCTTCGTAGAAATCACCTTCGGAAGAACCGCCGTCACCTGTATATGTAATGGCGACTTGTTTTTGCTTTTTCAGTTTGTAACCCATCGCAATACCCATAGCATGCAAAATTTGCGCGCCAATGATGATTTGCGGCATCAGTACATTAACACCGTCCGGCACTTGGCCGCCGTGTTGATGACCACGGGAATACAAGAAAGCTTGGTATAATGGCAGGCCATGCCAAACGATTTGCGGAATATCGCGATAGCCTGGAGCAATAAAGTCTTCTTTTTGGAGCGCATATTCGCTACCAATCATGGTTGCTTCTTGTCCGGATACCGGAGCGTAGAAACCGAGACGTCCTTGACGGCCTAAGTTAACGGCACGGTCATCCCAAGTACGTGTAAATACCATTCGATACATAATTTCTTTCAATTGATCATCTGTAAGTTTAGGCAACATATCTTTATTGATAATTTCACCATCCGGAGAAAGTACGGACAGCGCCTCAACTTCCTCTGTGTAAACTTCATAAGGAACCTTGCTCATTTTCTTCACCTCAACAAAAAAATTTGAATATCAAGTTCCGCTGTTATAGGATTATTATACACCTGTTATATCGCTCGCGTCAAAGATTTAGTTATTTTTTTTGAGTTTGCCACATTTTTGTGTGTGTAACAGGGTATGTTTTTTACTATAACAGCTTAGTACATGATTGAAATTTTAAACATCTATTGCAATCAGGGTAATCTTAACTTATTGTGATCCCGAATGCAAAATAATACCCAAGAAAGGTGACGAAAAATGACGGATTCTCGGTATTTAAAACGAACCATCCTTAAAGACGAAGTAGACAGCCGCTTTCTTGGCGAGACCAGAACTCTCCGGATTTATTTGCCGCCCGGCTATAATGAAATATTGAGCTACCCGGTCGTATATTGTCAGGACGGAGAAGAATTTTTCAATTTTGGTCGCATTGCAACTCACGCCAACCGCCTCATTCTAGATGAGGGCGTCGAACCCTTCATTATTGTAGGAGTGGAAGTGAATACCAAAATCAGAACTCAGGAGTATGCTCCCTTTGGCAATCGTTATGAGGCGTATACCGCCTGCTTTGCAGAAGAAATTATTCCCTATGTAGAGCAAAAGTATCCTATAAGAAAAGATGCAGCGTCCCGCATTTTGGCGGGGGATTCACTGGGAGGCAGTGCGTCTCTGCATTTGGCTTTGATGTATCCTCAGCTGTTCAACCGCATTATCAGCCTCTCAGGTGCTTACTATGAAGCTTCGCAGGAAATCATCGCCCGTGAGAAAGATCTGTCTCATTTGCGGGTGTGGATGACGGTTGGCCTTCAGGAAGATGCATTTGAGAGTGATACTGGCATTTACAACTTTGTAGAGCTTAACCGTCAATGCGCAGATTTGCTGCGCGAACGGAACGCTGAAGTTTCTTACCGTGAAAAGGATGGCAAACATTTGTGGGGCTTTTGGCAAAACGAATTGCCTGACGCGCTAATGTATTTTTTGGATCGCGCCTGAGTAAATATTCTTCCAGGTAACTAAGGGGAATGAGAGCATTGACCTAATAGGTCATAAAGCTCCTTCCTCTTTTTCATAATTTGGTTACGCTTTCAAAAGTGTATAACGAAAAACGGCAATTATTGCCGTCATCTTTCGTTCACATTATAGCTTTTCTTCTATGATCTTGTCCAGCAAGGCGTCGCACCCTGCGTCCATTAATCGATAGGTCTCTTCAAAATTCCCTGTAAAATACGGGTCGGGTACTTCTCTTAATTTTTCTTGAGGGAGCAAATCCATAAATTTTAGAATATCAGCCTCCGCCCCACCTGCAATCTTACGCATGTTTTGTTCATTGGAGTCATCCATGCACACAATATAATCAAACGCGTCAAAATCGCGGCCCGTTATTTGCCTCGCTTGTATGCCTTGTTCGCTGATTCCATGCAGCTTAAGTTGCTTTAGTGTTCCCTCATGCGGGGGATTTCCGATGTGCCAGTCGCCTGTCCCGGCCGAGTCTACCCCGATTTCTGCACCCAATCCCCGTTCCTGCGCTTTATGCCTCAGTATCGCCTCCCCCATCGGAGAGCGGCAAATATTGCCCAAACATACAAACAAAACGTTAATCATTTCGTTCTCCTTCC
>NZ_WUDQ01000441.1:0-3116 GCF_009827695.1 Paenibacillus sp. OT2-17
ATTGGATTATACACATCCTGTGTAACCGTATCCTTAAATATGATTTCTCCCGTACTTACGTCTGCTGCTGTAATATTATATTTGTTAGCTGATGAGACTGGCGTAAAGTCAGCCATGATTTCTGCAGAATGACGAGAGACAGGTCGTAACTGGATATGCTCAGGGGCATCAGGTAACGTTAATATATGGACTCGATTAGAATACGCATTACCTCCCACATGATTACTAGAACGCACTTCATATTCGTATTGCCGCCCTCCTTGTAGCCCTCTATCTGTAAAAGAATTTGTCGGATGCGTAACATCCCAAACCTCATTAGTTGTTAGATTTCGGACTGTATAAACGTAACCATCATCAAGACCAGACGGGAGAGTCCACTGCAAATCAGCTTCTGTATTTCGTATGGATGTCGCAGAGAGCACAACCGACTGGGGCTGCCTTTGAATGCGAAGTGCACTGCTGACCGTTTCATAAATGTTACCCACCCTGTCTTTGACCTTGGCATGAACATACCATTCACCTTCATCTGAAAGATCCATCTGGATTGTTGTATCGGCTGAAGCATCCCAGTTTTCTGGTGAATCAGGGCTGTTCGTGATTTTATACTGCATTGTGGATGACTCAATCCCCGAATGCTGATCGGCATATCGTATCCTCACATGAATATGGGTATCTTTCCATTCACGCGAATCCGGCGTCAGTTGAATCGTCGGTGGTTCCAAATCAATATAAGATATTGCGGATACTGGATCACTTCGATTCCCAGCTGCATCTACAGCTTGAGCAGTCAATTTTACGATACCCGAACCATTTAATATTCCAGACGAACCAGACACATAGGTGCCAGAACCCAATTGATATTCATAATGTACTGCTGTAGTATCCGTCGCACCCGATAGAGTAAACTGCACTGGCTTATTGGTATATCCGGTAGGTATCGTCACCTCGGAAAACGTAACTTTCGGAGGCGTTGGCTTGGTTCGATCAATCATGACCGATTGAGTCACGATTGGACTAGACACGTCGAGATTATTGATCGTCCGCGCTGATAATTCGTAAATCCCTTCTGCATTTAATGTAAAAGTACCCTTGTAGGTCAACCACTCCCCTGATGGAATCAAGCGATACTGTGTCATCTTAATTCCATTTGTAAGGTCACTTCCTGAATCAATGGTAATATTCACATCATGGTTCGTTGGGCCTGTTTCACTAGCCCGGATGACAGGAGCAGTCGGTCCCTTTTTATCAATGGTGACTTCTTTGCTTACTTCTTGGCTCACATTACCGACGCCGTCAATGGAGCGTGCATGTACCGTGCTTTTACCATCTTTATTCACATGAAACACTCCACTATAATCCTGCCAATCTTGATTCACAACGCCCGTCAAACGAAATTGAGTATGGGCTAGTCCAGAATAATCGTCTGTTCCCGGTTGTAATGAAATCGTATAGTCATTACTGTTTCCCGTTGCGTTTAGGATGGGTGGAGTTGGTGACATCTTGTCTATTCGGACATTCCCGGAAGAAAGACCACTATACTGGTTATTCACGTCTACTGTCCGGGCATAGATCGTATTTACACCGTGATCATATACAGTAAAGGGACCTGTGTATGGCTGGAATGCTCCTCCATTCAGGCTATATTCATAGTATTTTAGCCCTTCAGGAGCCACGTCCCCATTTATCCACACGGTTACGGGTTCTTTGGTCCATCCTGTAATCGCTTGTCCCTCTGTACCTGCATGGATCTGAGGTGGTTTAGGCATTAGGTCCGATTTGGGAATAACACGGATTCCAAACTTGGATATTTCATTGCTTGTCTGTTGGTTAGTTCCCACCGCTCTGAAATATCGAACATCCCTTAATGTAATAGAGTCGGTGATATCTATCCATTTTCCCTGGTAAAATCTATCGGCATAGAATTTCGTTACATTAGTCCATGTGTATAAGTTCGTTCCGTTAGGCCTCCAACTGTCGCCTGCTGCGTTATTAGATGTATATATATCAGTATGATACGACCCTTCAATGTAAACAAAAATTCTATAATCAGAAGTCTTAATAGATCTTCCAATATCAATAAAACGATTTGTCGGCTGCGTAGTACCATCACATTTATATCTCGCCGAACCCATGCCAGTGTATACTTCCGTTGCTCCTATCCCACTTCCTGACCAAGAGCCCCAACTGTCGCCTCCACCCGGCAAATTGTTTTGGCAAAAAGGGCCTCCAATGATCTCCTGAGTAGCAGCTGATACCCTTTCCGGAAATATGGGAATTATCGTTAATAGTAGGACTACAGCCAAAAATCCGTACACCCACTTCCTATACTTCCTTACCTTTCGCTTATTTTTTCGATACATACACTTCTCCTTACTTTATTTTATTTTCAAAGAGTTTTACAAACTCGCTTCGGGTAAAATAGAAAAAGCACCTCAAACAAAGGCGTTAATGCCTAGGTTTGAGGTGCTTCCTCTATATCACGAGTATGTTTTGAAGCTATTATACTTCGTTCCAATCAGGTTGTAAACAGAACTGACAAATTATTTGAAGGTGTTAATGAACCTGAACGCCTAATTTTCGAAAAAATCCTCGCATATTCTGCATGTAAGAATCCTGAGTAGCGGAAGATTGCTTAAGAAGATTTTGCATACTGTTCATAAAAGCAGAAGATGATGTCGTATCAGCTTTGTCAAACCGATTGTTTAGCGGTGTGTTATTGAGCAACTCTGCATTCTGTCCCGTACGTTCCTTGTATTTCTCAATCCAATCGGGATGTTGAGGAACCTTTTGCGCAAAATTTAACAGTTGGCTCAGCCCATTTCCTCCACCTTTAATATCATTCATGTACGCAGTATATTTTTGAGGATCAACCTGCTTCATCACTTCCGACAGCTTGACATAATCCTCAGGAGCACCTGACGGACGATCTATTGGAGTCGTGTAGCTAATATCTCCGGTCTCTGGATCAGTGGATCGTGTCAAAGCAATACTAGCAATCTGGTTCATGGTTTCCAGAAACTCTTTGGCCTTGTCGCCTTCCATGTAATGATCGGCAATATACTTGGATTGAGTAACTCCCATCTCCAGCAGCACAGCTCGTTGACTCTCATCCGTTA
>NZ_WUDQ01000442.1:0-3116 GCF_009827695.1 Paenibacillus sp. OT2-17
AACAGTAGGGCCATTGTCACGCAGCCACGCATCGCTGTGTTCAATCGGCAGCAGTTCTACACGTTCCCCAAGTTCAAGCGCCTTAACGCTCTCCAGATCATCCGGATTTACGACCACAGTAACTGGTTCAAATTCCGCCATGGCGCGTACAATTCCGGCATAGCCCTTGCATACATCAGCATGCATATTCGGGTAAACCATTGAAGATTTTACAGGCCAAGAAATATACGTGCGTTCATGTGGCGCCCATTCAGGCGGCATCTTATAATGTGAATCCTTAAT
Organism: Paenibacillus sp. OT2-17; assembly: GCF_009827695.1. NCBI lineage: Bacteria > Bacillati > Bacillota > Bacilli > Caryophanales > Paenibacillaceae > Paenibacillus > Paenibacillus sp. OT2-17. The sequence continues at coordinate 283 of NZ_WUDQ01000442.1, forward strand.
TTGCATGTATTGAAGCTCTCTTTCTTTTTCATAATGTAGACTCCGCTCCTATCATACAATAATATGATCTTTGTCTCAATCGAAGCGGAAAAGTTTTAATAATTTACAATCACATTTGGGTAAATTACTTTGAAAACGTGATTGCTTTCACCGTATTCCCATCAAAATCCTTCACAGTGAAATGTGCTCCCTCCAGCACACCGTAGAGGATGGATAGTTATCTTTTGGCAGCGAGATCGAACCGGGGTTCAGTATAAAGACCCCATTTTCCACATCCGCTACCGGAATATGAGTATGTCCCTGGATGAACACATCTCCCGCTTCCAGTGGTGGTAAATTTCCGATACTAAAGCCATGTCCGTGCGTGACATAGATTCTCCGTCCTTCATGGTACAGCCAAGCATAATCACCCATCATAGGAAACTCAAGTAGCATCTGATCCACCTCTGCATCGCAATTCCCGCGCACAGAAACCGCAATGTGGGACTTGTACTTATTCAGCAGAGCGGCCACTTCTGCCGGATTATACCCTTCTGGTAACGGATTACGTGGTCCGTGGTACATATAATCTCCGAGCAAGACAAGACGATCGGCTTTCTCCTCCCTGAACTTTTCCAGTGCCAATTGCAACCAGTGCAGCGAGCCGTGAATATCTGAAATAAACATCAATTTCATGATTGTTCTTTCCTTTCTGAATAGGCTAAAAAACATTCCACTTAAGTACATTATTGCATTATTCCCTGAACAAATCTGTGCAAAAATTTTCTCTCGTTTGATAATACTCTTTTAAGAAAATAAACTACAGCTCCGAGTGAGCTGTAGTTTATTGTTAGTTCCTTTTATACTTGGTCTTATCATCTTCGGAGATTTTACGGATTACCGTGCAAGGGTTTCCAGCAGCAATCACACCAGAAGGGATATCTTTGGTAACAACACTTCCTGCACCGATAATGGAGTTATCGCCTATAGTAACACCAGGCAGAACGCTGACATTACCACCGATCCACACATTATTACCGACTGTAATTGGAAATGCAATCTCCAATCCCTCATTACGTTGTTCTACATCAAGAGCATGACCCGCAGTATAAAATCCGCAGTTAGGAGCAACAAACACATGATCACCAAAAACGATTTTTGCCCCATCAAGCAAAACTAGATTATGGTTACTATAGAAATTTTCACCAATTTCAATGTTATAGCCATAGTCACATACGAAAGGTTGCTCAATCAAGAATCTATCAGTTGTTTTCCCAAGTAAAGTTTTGATGAGTGTTTCTCGTTCTTCGATATTTCTAGGATGGAGCTGATTATATTCGTGGCAGAGAACTTTAGCGTGTAAACGTTCTTCAATTAACTCTTCATCATAATTAGCATTGTATAGGAGTCCTAGTTGTGATCTTTCTTTTTCTGTCATGTCCATCCTCGCTTTGCTTATTTACTTAGATATCACATAGTTATTATTGATGTTTTAATAAGTATTAATATAACTCAATGATTAATATTTGTCCAATCTATTTATCATCAATTACCAATAAATAACGCTTACGAATCATTCATGAAAGCTCTTTCGTCCTCAGCTTGTAACCCGGTTGCTAATACCCCTAAGCGATCGCTATCTATAAGCCTTCATTTTAAATTTAATACTTAATCACTGGTTTATTTATAAATTAACGTTTCAAGCTTTCACCGTTCGTAGCAATAACTTCTTTGTACCAATGGAACGATTTCTTCGGATATCTTTCAAGTGTACCGCTGCCATCATCATGACGGTCTACGTAAATGTAGCCATAACGTTTTTTAAGCTGAGCGGTCGATGCGCTGACAAGGTCAATACATCCCCAAGACGTGTAGCCCAAAACCTCTACTCCGTCTTCAATAGCTTCTCCAACTTGAACCAAATGATCATTCAGGTAGTTGATCCGGTAGTCATCTTCAACCGTTTTCTCGCCTTTTTCATTCGTGATCAGTTCATCAACGGCGCCCAGGCCATTTTCAACGATGAACAGTGGTTTTTGGAAGCGATCATAGAACGTATTCAGGACATAACGCAGACCTTGCGGATCAATTTGCCAGCCCCACTCACTTGCCTCGAGATGCGGATTGCTGACACCACCAAGGATGTTACCTTTACCTTTGACTTTTTTAGCTTCGTCAGCTGTCTCACAAGTACTCATATAATAGCTGAACGAGATAAAATCAACGGTATGCTTCAAATCTTCGGCATCACCTGGTTCAAAGTGAATAGAAATTCCGTTTTCTTTAAAGAAACGTTTCATGTAACCTGGGTATTGACCTCTTGCGTGAATATCGGCAAATGCCATGTTTCTGTGATCAAATTCCATCGCAGCAATCACATCGTCCGGATTAGGTGTCAGCGGATAAGTAGGCATGCTCAGCACCATACAGCCAATTTTGAAATCAGGGTTGATCTGATGACCGATTTTTACTGCTCTTGCACTCGCTACAAGCTCATGGTGAATAGCTTGATAAAGATCTTGCTCACTAAGTTGATCTTTTGGTGTGCTAATTCCTCCACTCATGAATGGTGCTTCAAGAATGGAGTTGATTTCATTGAAAGTCAACCAGTATTTAACTTTATCTTTGTAGCGATTAAATACAGTTGTAGCATAGCGCTCATAAAAATCAACAAGCTTACGGTTTACCCAACCATCGTATTCTCTGGACAAATGTAAAGGTGTTTCATAGTGAGATAATGTAACGAGTGGCTCAATTCCATATTTGTGAAGTTCATCAAACAAATCATCATAAAATTGCAAGCCTTTTTCGTTAGGCTCCAGTTCGTCACCTTTAGGGAAAATACGTGACCATGC
>NZ_WUDQ01000443.1:0-3111 GCF_009827695.1 Paenibacillus sp. OT2-17
TAAACACATTATTTGTGACCATGCCAGATACGTACTTGTCACTAGATGGGGAAAATATCGTGGTCAAACAAGAAGAGTCCATTCTTGCACGGTATCCTTTGCACAATTTGGAGGCGGTTTGCACTTTTGGCTATTCAGGGGTCAGTCCAGGCCTCATGGGAGCTTGTGCAACACGCAATATAGACCTAACCTTTATGACACGAAGCGGACGCTTCTTGGCGAGAGTTACCGGGGAAAGCCGGGGAAATGTGGTACTTAGAAAAGAACAGTACCGGATTTCCGATGATGATAGAAGAAGTGCTCTTGTAGCCAGAAATATGATTATAGGCAAAATATATAACCATAAATGGATTTTGGAACGGGCAACGAGGGATTATCCACTTCGTATTGATACGGAACGCATGAAGAAGGTGACCGCTTCTTTGACAGAGATCATGAAGCAAGTCCGAGAAGTGGAGGAACTGGACATTTTACGCGGTTTGGAGGGGACGGCGGCAGTTCAGTACAATTCCGTGTGGGATGAGCTGATCTTGCAGCAAAAAGATGATTTTTACTTCCATGGGCGCCATAAGCGCCCGCCGCTAGATAATGTGAATGCCCTATTATCTTTTGCCTATACACTGTTATCCAACGATATGAAATCTGCACTGGAAGCTGTCGGTCTGGATGCTTATGTAGGTTTTCTGCATCGAGATCGTCCAGGGCGAGCCTCCTTGGCACTGGATGTGATGGAAGAGCTTCGAGGAGTATATGCCGACCGTTTTGTCCTTACATTGATTAACAAAAAATTGATTCATGGGAAAGGATTTTACAAAAAAGAAAACGGGGCTGTGATGATGGACGATGATACGAGGAAAATCGTATTGAAGGCATGGCAAGAACGAAAACAGGAAAAAATGATTCATCCTTATTTGAATGAGAAAATGTCTTGGGGACTGGTGCCCTATTCACAGGCTTTGCTCTTGGCTAGATATATTCGGGGAGATCTGGACGAGTACCCTCCATTTTTGTGGAAGTAGGTGTGAACACTTGCTCATTTTGATCACGTATGATGTAAGCACAGTAGACAGAGAAGGTAGAAAAAGACTGGCAAAGGTTGCGAAAAAGTGCGTAGATCACGGACAAAGGGTGCAAAATTCTGTGTTTGAATGTATTTTGGACTCGACCCAGTTCCGCAGCTTAAAGTATGAACTCGAAGAATTAATAGACCCAAAAGAAGACAGCTTGCGCTTCTACAACTTAGGAGATAACTACAAGAAGAAAGTAGAGCATATAGGGGCAAAGGAAGCTTACGATATGGAAAGCCCACTAATTTTATAAGGTGCGAATGTGAAGCTCACATAAAAACCCCGGGTCCTTCGCACCTCGAAATTTGTCGAAAAGCAATTAAATCAGTTACCTTCAGTAAAAGTCAATGGTTGACTCAAGCCTTTTTGGCATCAGTTTTTGCGACAATGTGTGGAATTGATATCATTAGGATATTAATTACTGCATTTTCGCTGTCGCACTCTATATGAGTGCGTGGATTGAAATAATTTTCTTGTACAGCAGCAGCGCCGGAAAGATCGTAGTCGCACTCTATATGAGTGCGTGGATTGAAATATAATAACGACACGTCGGGGTACGGGGATATATCGTCGCACTCTGTATGGAGTGCGTGGATTGAAATTTTTGGTGTTATAGGCGTTGTACCGCCATCAGAACCACGTCGCACTCTGTATGGAGTGCGTGGATTGAAATCTTACATATTACTGGCTGTGGTGTGGCTGCTGTTGTCGCACTCTGTATGGAGTGCGTGGATTGAAATCTCCTGCGTTACTTCCACTTTCTTGGCGAGTATCGTCGCACTCTGTATGGAGTGCGTGGATTGAAATCATAAACGGAAATAGACCGCCCTGGACAAGGTAAACGGTCGCACTCTGTATGGAGTGCGTGGATTGAAATATTGCACTTGTTGCTGCATATTGACCACCATACAATCGTCGCACTCTGTATGGAGTGCGTGGATTGAAATTAACCAGCACACTGGAAGGACGGTCTTTCCTGGAGTCGCACTCTGTATGGAGTGCGTGGATTGAAATATGCGTGTGGTTTTTGACATTCCGAAATGGGATCTGGTCGCACTCTGTATGGAGTGCGTGGATTGAAATCGTAAAGAGTTAGAAAATCATGTAAAAGAGCAATTGGTCGCACTCTGTATGGAGTGCGTGGATTGAAATTCATTTCGGCAGCGTGAGCAGGATTGGACCTAAGATAGTCGCACTCTGTATGGAGTGCGTGGATTGAAATCCTTGACGCGAGTTTGCATATGCATCGTCTATCACGTCGCACTCTGTATGGAGTGCGTGGATTGAAATTCTTGATCTGGTTCGGGGTAGCTTGGGGAGTCATTGTCGCACTCTATATGAGTGCGTGGATTGAAATTTCACAAGTACCGCTCCCATCGAAATGAATAGAAGACACGTTGCGGAATTGAATCGCACAAGGGTTCTGACCAGGCTGTTATTGTTTCCGTTGATTGACTGGTTCCTTGCCGTCTGCACGTGCCATAAAGCCCCGGAATAACTCGGGAAGTGCCTCTGGATATTGCTGAATTACAGGAGCTCTGCTGCGATCTGTTTGAGCACTGGCGGTGTTGGGATGAGTTGGCCGTCACCTTTGTTGCCCTTGATGTAGGCTTTATCCTCGTAGGCATAATATACATCGCCTTGGCCCTCAACGACCGGGTAGCCGCTCTCATCATCAGTTAAAGATGTTAGCACGTGATTGCCATGTTGTGCGGCGTGCTCCTCATCATGCAAGCGCAGGATGCCGTCCTTACTTAAAAATGCGAAACGTGGTTGTGTAGTAGACACAATCATGTCCTCCTGAAATGATTTTTTTGAGAAATCAAAAAGGCCGACACATTGGCCGACCTGATTCACCGAGGCTGAAAAGCTGCGATGTGTTCCTTATTTGATTTTCAATGATACAAATTTACCATATGAAAAGTCGAGTGTTGGGCCACTTCAAGGACCAAATTTAGGCCAATTATAGGCCACAGAAAAACTTTTCTGCGAAAATAGGTTATATTTGTCATTCGTGTATGATAGTATTGTATTTAGCTGGCCA
>NZ_WUDQ01000444.1:0-3104 GCF_009827695.1 Paenibacillus sp. OT2-17
CGGAGCTGTCGGCGTATGGCTTCACTACTGATCTTGGAGAACAGGACATCATGTTTGGTAGTGAACAGAAGCTGCATGAATCGATTCGCTACATTGTCAGCCGCTTTGCTCCTCCCGCTGTGTTTGTCTATACAACATGTGTCACAGCCCTCACCGGTTAAGATATCGAGGGGGTCTGCAAGGCTGAATCGGAGCGACTGGGGACGCCGATCATTCCGGTGAACAGTCCGGGATTTGTGGGCAGCAAGAATCTCGGGACCCGGCTGGCCGGAGATGTGCTGTTCCAGCATATTATCGGCAGCACCGAGCCGGAACAGACAACCTCCCATGATATCAATCTCATTGGGGAATACAATATTGCGGGCGAGATGTGGCATATCGAGCGGCTGATGCAGCAGGCGGGAATGAGTATCCTGTCCCGAATTACCGGGGACGGTCGGTTCCGTGAGGTGGGATGGGCGCATCGTGCCAAGGCCAATATGGTCGTATGCAGCCGGGCTTTGCTGGGCCTGGCAGTCCAAATGGAGCGTAAATACGGCATTCCTTATTTTGAAGGTTCATTTTATGGAGCAAAGGAGACGAGTTATTCCTTGCGGCAGATGGCTTACCTGACCGGAGATCGTGATGTAGAGCGACGGGTGGATAAGCTGGCCGCACGGGAGGAAATGAGGCTATCGCTGGAGCTGGAGCCCTACCGCAAGCAGCTGAAAGGAAAGCGGGCAGTGCTCTATACCGGGGGGGTAAAAAGCTGGTCTGTCATTACGGCTTTGCAGGAGCTGGGCATTAAGGTAGTTGGTGTAGGCACGAACAAGAGTACTGCCGAGGATGTATCCCGGATTGCTGACCGTATCGGAGATGATGCGGAATACATCCCGGAAGGCGGCGCCCGGCAGATTCTCAAGACCGTACGGAGCCGCAAGGCAGACATGGTCATTGCCGGGGGCCGGAACATGTATATGGCGCTTAAGGAACAGATTCCTTTTGTGGACATCAATCAAGAACGGCACAAAGCCTATGCGGGCTATGACGGGCTGTTATCTCTGGCGAAACAGCTTGTGCATACGCTGCAGCATCCGGTATGGGAGCTGACCGCCAAATTAGCTCCATGGGAGGAGGAGACGGAATTTGCCGATTAAATCCGCCACGAAGCCTGTCAGTGTCAACCCGCTCAAGGTAGGACAGCCTCTGGGCGGCGTGCTGGCTCTGCAGGGGATGTATCGCTCAATGCCTTTGCTGCACGGCGCTCAGGGCTGCTCGGCCTTCTCCAAGGCGCTGCTGACTCGCCATTTTCGAGAGCCGATTGCCGTTCAGACCTCTGCGCTGCAAGAGATGGACGTTATATTTGATGCAGACCGGAATCTGGAGGAGGCGCTGGATCATATCTGGTCCAAACACCATCCAGATGTCATCGGCGTTATCAGCACGGCCCTCACCGAGGTGGCAGGCGTTGATTTTCAGTCTAGGGTAAAGGCGTTCAAGCGAGAACGGGCATTGAAGGACAGTCTGCTGTTTTCTGTATCGCTGCCTGATTTTCACGGTTCTCTGGAGACGGGCTACAGCAGTACAGTAGAGTCGCTAATGGATGCTGTACTCGGGTTGGCCGGGGGCAAGTCCCCCAAAAAACAGCGCCGGACGCAGGTCAATCTGCTGCCGGCTTCTTATCTGACTGCCGGAGATGTCATGGAAATCAAGGATATTATCGCTTCCTTCGGCCTGGAGGTTATCACACTTCCCGATATCTCCACTTCCTTGTCCGGTCACCTGCTGACAGGTTTTTCCCCTTTGACGAGAGGGGGGACTCCGCTGGATTCAGCCTGCCAGATGCTGGAGTCTTCCAGCACCATTGCCATTGGCGCGAGCATGGAGCGTCCGGCGCGCAGGCTGACTCATGCCGCAGGCATTCCCTACCACTTGTTCACGGGTCTGTCTGGCTTGGCCGCGAGCGATGCGTTCATACATTTTCTGCAGAAAATCAGCCGCGAGCCAGCCCCTGTTCGCTTCCGCTGGCAGCGTGAAAATCTGTTGGACAGCATGCTGGATGCCCATTTCTATTATTCCGGCGCTTCCGCTGTAGTGGCGCTAGAACCGGATCATATGCTGTCGACCGCAGCCTGGCTGGAGGAGATGGGAGTGGAACTGAAGCGGCTAATTACACCCTGCAGCACGCCCGCACTGCAAAAGACAGAACGGGAAGTCTGGATCGGTGATCTGGATGATGCAGAGGAGAGCGCGCAGGGCGTTGATTTGTGGATCAGCAATTCACATGGAAGAAAGGGAGCGGCACGGGCCGGGGCCTCATTCGTATCAGCAGGCTTGCCGGTGTATGACGAGCTGGGCGCCCACACATCCGTAAGCGTCGGATACCGTGGAACCATGGAATGGGTGAACAAGGTGGGTAATGTATTGCTTGCCGAGAGGGGGAGAGGAGGATGAAGGTTGCATTTGCGACGGAAGACGGTGTGCATGTGAATGCTCATTTTGGGCAGAGTCCCATGTTCGCTGTATTCGAAATCCGGCACTCAGGCGTCCAGTTCCTGGAGCATCGGCGGATAGCCCTGGGGAGCAATGAGAACGAGGCGGGCAAGATCGCCAGTCGAATTGGCCTGATCGAGGATTGTGCCTTGATCTTCCTGGTACAGATTGGCGCTTCGGCCGCCGCCCAGGTTACCAAACGGACCATTATGCCTGTGAAGGTGGCCTTCGGTAGCACCATTGAGGAGCAGGTCCAGCGTCTCCAGAATATGCTGGCTCGTAATCCGCCCATGTGGCTTGCCAAAATCCTGCACGCTGAGGAGGGCAGCGGCAAAGCCGAATCATGAGCCTTCTGTAAGGAAGAGCAACCGTATATGATGTCAAGATCCTGCGGACCGAATAACTTAAAGGCGGGAGCCGCACATGGAGGGGTGGACGAATGGTACAGCTGCTGGAAGACAGTAGATACGGACGCCAGTTGAAGCTGCTGGGAGTGGAAGGTCAGAACAGGCTAAAGCAGGCTACTGTTATGGTTGCAGGCATCGGAGGATTGGGAGGGACAGCGGCCATGTACCTGGCCGCTGCTGGAGTGGGAAAGCTGATATTGGCCCATGAGGGCGTAATCCATCTGC
>NZ_WUDQ01000445.1:0-3103 GCF_009827695.1 Paenibacillus sp. OT2-17
ATAAGCAGTAGTCGTATAAGCACCAACAATCGTGGCAGTAGCCCCATTCATGCCTGCCATATGGTCGGCTTGGATAGTCGCTTGGCTACCAGCTTTGAAGGCTGGATTTTCAGCTTCTTTTAGTCCGGTAGGAAGCTCACTGGAAGTGGAATGGTTCATATCCGATGTGTCGTGCTGTTGACTGCTGTTTGTCGTGTGCTCCTGGTTCGGCGTGTTACTGTTCCCGCACCCACTCAAAATAATCATGATTGTACCAGCGAGCAAAGCCCATTGCATTCTCATATTTACAGCTCCTTTAGGGTTTTAATTACATATTTTAAATGTACCCCTATGGGGTATATTTAAAACGGAAGTATATGACAAACTTGTGAAGTGTTTTGCTTTCAAGGGGATCTCCTGTTGTGACCCCTTTTTTGTTATGCAGAAGATGCGAAATTAAATGTTGTTGACAGTGAATAAAAAATCATTGTAATATCTATAAAACGCATCAAGTTACTTGGTATTTTGAGCGACTGTAACATTCTAACTCACCAAAAGTAGATGATATCAAGGAGCAGGGGGAGACATCAAAATGAAGAAACCATGGATTTCATTTATATTGCTGCTGGGAGCAGTCGTGCTTTTTATTTCAGGTTGCGGCAGCAAGAATACGTTGGGCAACGCTGCGGGTGAAGAAAAGAAAACACTGCATATCAGCTTTAATCCCGGTCCATATAGCGATCAGTTTAAGAATGGTGTGGCTCCATATTTGGAGAAGAAAGGCTATAAGATTACATATAAAGAGTTTACAGACGGTGTTCAGCCCAATGTAGCCGTGGCTAAGGGGGATATTGATGCTAATGTGTTCCAGCACTCGCTCTACCTGGATTCTATGAATAAGCGGGAGAATATTGATCTGATTGGTGCTGTGCAGGTCCCGACTCCTCCAATGGGATTGTACTCCAGCAAGCATACCAGCCTTGACGAAATCAGTGAGGGAGCCCAAATCAACCTGCCCAACGAGCCAGTCAATATGCTGCGTGCGCTGAATATTTTGAAGGAAGTAGGCTGGATTACGTTAAAGGACAAAATCGATCCATTGCAAACCTCGGTGAATGACATCACCTCTAATCCGCATCATCTGCAATTTGTTGCTACCGACCCGGCACAGGGGCCACGTGCACTAGAGGATGTTGATTTTGCGGCTATACAAGGGAACTTTGCTGTATCGAATGGAATAAAGCTGACCTCGGCATTAAAGCTTGAAAATATGACAGATCCGTTCACGAACGTGGTAGCTGTGGACAACAAGAACAAGGATAAGCCCTTCGTCAAAGACATTATTGAAGGATATCATTCAGATGAATTCCAAAAGTACATCCAATCGAATCCTGTTTATGAAGGCTACAAGCTACCAAGCTATTTCAAATAATATGGGGTATTATCTTCTGCGGGCTGACGTTGTCAGCCTGTATCTTATGGATAAAAGGTGGAGATGAACGTGATTTTTTCATCCTCTGATCTCGTCAAGGCTCTGCCTGACAACTATTTTAGCGCAATGGATGACAAAGTGAATCTGTATAAAAGCAAAGGAATAGATGTAATCAATTTGGCAGCCGGCAACCCGGATCAGCCAACACCGGCGCATATCATCAGCGCTTTGAAGGAAGCGGTCGATCAACCGATCAATCAGGGCTATCCACCTTTTCATGGGAAAAAAAGCACGCTGGAGGCTGTCGCCGCGTTCTATAAACGGGAGTATCAGGTGGAGCTGGATCCTGACCGGGAGGTTGCCATATTCAACGGCTCAGCCATAGGCGTAATGGGGATTCCACAGGCGCTGCTGAATCCCGGTGATTGGTTATTGACCACCGATCCGGCATATCCCCAATATTATTCCGCTGCTGCGCTGGCAAGAGCCCATATTCATACGATTCCGCTTGATGAGAAGCATGGCTTCTTGCCTGATTATACAACCGTGCCGGAAGAAATCGCAGAGCAGGTCAAATTGCTCATGATTAATTATCCGAACAATCCGACTGGAGCAGTAGCTACTGCAGATTTTCTGACAAAGACGCTGGATTATGCCGCTCGATATCAGTTTCCGGTTATGAATGATTTTGCTTACGGTGCTCTTGGATTTGACGGGCATAAGCCGATTAGTTTATTGCAAATCCCCGGCGGCAAGGAATATGGCGTCGAGACGTATACGGCTTCCAAAACGTATAACATGGCTGGATGGCGCTTCGGCTTTGCAGTGGGAAATTCGTCCATCATTGGTGCGCTCAAGCATTATCATACGCATGCCTACAGCACTGTTTTTGGAGCGGTACAGGATGCGGGGGCTGTGGCATTGCTGGGCACGCAGGAACCGGTACGGGAGCTCGCGGCGTTATATGAGCGGCGCCGTGATATTCTCATTGCAGCGTTACGAGGTATTGGCTGGGATGTAGCTGTTCCCCAAGGGTCTTTTTTTGCCTGGTTCAAGGTGCCAGAGGGTTACACATCCGCTTCATTTGCAGACTTTTTATTGGACGAGGCACATGTTGCGGTCGCCCCTGGAGAAGGCTTTGGTCGTGCGGGAGCTTCTTATGTGCGGGTCAGTCTGGTGAACAGTGAAGAAAGGCTGCTGGAGGCGGTGCAGCGCATCGCAGCAACGGGTATTTTTCAAGTATAAGCTGGAATACAAGGAATTCATGGAGGGAGCGAGAAAAGAACTTTGAGTATAGCGATTATCGGAGCCATGGAGGAAGAAATAGCAGATTTGAAAGCGCAGATCGAAGGGATAAAGATGACCCAGATTGCGAACGGGATTTTTTATACAGGCCAGCTTGAGGGCAAGGAGGTTATTCTGCTGCAATCAGGAATTGGCAAAGCGAACGCAGCCTCGACTACGGCGCTGCTGATTGAGCGATTTAGCCCGGAGCTTGTCATTAATACCGGGTCTGCGGGTGGGCTCGATCCAGCGCTGCATGTTGGCGATGTTGTAGTGGCGACCGAGCTGACTTACAGCGATGTGGACGGAACGGCGTTCGGCTATACCTACGGACAGGTGCCACAGATGCCGGCAAGTTATCCTGTCGATCCAGCGCTGCTTGCTTTTGCGACAGAAGCGCTGGCGGAG
>NZ_WUDQ01000446.1:0-3099 GCF_009827695.1 Paenibacillus sp. OT2-17
GAAGCGCCGCAATGAAATTGAGATGTCGGACGATCCGACCTTTATCATGATCAGTGGTGACGGTGGGATGGATATTGGTATGGGTTCTGCGATTGGTGCGGCTCTGCGTAATCATAAGCTGATCATGTTGGAATATGATAACGAAGGGTACATGAATACAGGTTCACAGCAATCGTACTCCACTCCGCTCGGTCACATGACCAGTACGTCGGGTGTAGGGAAAATGCAAAAAGGAAAGCAAGGGCATCACAAGGATACCGTGCAAATCATGGCTGCTTGTAACATTCCGTATGCTTTTACAGCAGCTGAAAGTCATCCGCAGGATATGCTGCGTAAAGCAGCCAAAGCTCAATGGTATGCGAACAACGTGGGTACGGCCTATGGTAAGATCCTGTGCGCCTGCCCGCTGAATTGGAAATCCGAAGACAGACTGGGCACCAGCATTGTGGGCGCCGCAGTCGAGTCCTGTTTCTTTCCTTTGTACGAAATAGAGCAAGGCAGTACGACGATTACGTATAATCCGGAAGACAAGGGAAAACGGATTCCAGCTGCAGAATGGTTGAAATTAATGGGTAAAACGAAGCATCTTCTCAAGGAAGAGGCTACGCTGGCTACCTTTGAGCAGGAGATTGAGCGTCGCTGGACTACCCTGAAAAAGAAACATGAAATTTCAGAGCTATAATTCTGTTTTTTGCATAATCATCGATTAGCATTGTTAGCCGCTGTTACTGTAGTGGTTCGATCAAGATTCTTTGCGCTTATTGCGCAAAGAATCTTTTTTGTCGTTTATGGGTTCAAGCATAAAAAAACAGGTAATGATTTCCGATATAGGAGTGGAGGCCTATAAGAGGCACGTTAAAAAGTTTTCTTCTGAATTTTAAGATGCAATGAGGTGCAGGTAATGATTAAGCTGAATACAGTTGAAATAATCGAAATTATAAAGAAGCAGATCCCTAAGGTTATGAACATCAAGCCAGTAGAACTAAAATTTACGGACGATTTTGGACGGGCATCGCTGGCAGCGACAGAACACAAATTCACGCTGACGAACCAGCACTATTCTGCCAAGGTGATGGATTGCGTGTTAGAAACACAGGTACGCCCCATTTTAATGTGTGAAATTATTTATTTTCTGAAATGCGAGTTTATTGACGGACATGTTGATGTGCGACTGGATTATGAGGCATGTTCTGAGGAAGGGCGGGGACCTGTTGCTTCAGCCGTAATTACCTTTGATCATGCAACAGAGTTGGGAGTCGAGGAACTGGCCGATCTGATTGACTTGGCGCTTCATATGAATGATAAAACCTGGTTTGAAGAACTCTCCAGCCAATATGTCAAAACCAAAGCAGGCGCTTCTATTAGATAACTTGCTTTTTTTAGAAGTCGGTGCTAATATACGTAACAAGTTTAATGTTAATTCAATTAAATAAGAGCAAGATCCTTCGGGGCGGGGCGAAATTCCCCACCGGCGGTGATGACATGTTTGTGGATCGTTTTTGTGAGAAACAGCATGGCTTAGTCCGTGACCCGGATGCTGAATGATCGGCAGAAGGTGGACCTGGTGCAAATCCGGGACCGACAGTATAGTCTGGATGGGAGAAGGATACGAAGCGCATGTGCATGACGTGACATATGCCGATTTTTAGCATACCCAATTGTGCGTACGGCTTATTTCGTTGTAGGACAGCATCGGGCGATAGCTTGCTTAAGCTTTCTTTTTGATGGGTGTTCTGAGCGTATTTGGTTGTATCCTCAGTCATGCTTTCTATTGGCAAACCTATGATTTCATGTCGTCTTAAGATGCATATGAACTGCGCTTGTATACTACAAATGTGACTCTCATCACCCCCATGACGGATTGAATCCGAACTGGGGTTTTTTTGCGCTTATAGCTGATGAATTAGGGATAAACTGAAATGTAGTGGAAAGGAGTGAAGACATGTTTACCGGATTAGTTGAGGAAGTGGGTCGCATTCAAACTATTTCCAAAAGCGGTGAAGCGATGGTGCTGGGGATTTCGGGTTCCGTGGTGTTGGGCGATTTGAAAATAGGAGACAGTGTCTCGGTTAATGGCGTTTGCCTGACGGCGATACGGATTGGTTCGAAAGACTTTAAGGTTGATGTGATGCCGGAAACCTTTCGTAGCACTAATCTGAAAGAGTTGAGATCCGGCAGCCGAGTCAATCTGGAGCGAGCGATGACGGCGAGTGGAAGGTTCGGAGGACACATCGTGCAAGGACATGTGGACGGGACGGGAACGATTCGAGGGGTGACATCAGACCAGAATGCAGTTGTGTTCGAAGTTGAGCCTAAAAATCAAACATTATTTAAATATATTCTACTCAAAGGGTCAATCACAATTGATGGTATCAGCCTCACAGTCGCACAGCGTACGGGAGATACCTTTGCCGTATCTATTATTCCCCACACTTTATCCGAAACGGCCTTACAAGCCAAACGTGAGGGGGATACCGTCAATATCGAATGTGATATTTTGGGCAAATATGTAGAACAGCTTTTAAATTACAGAGGTGCAGCGGAGGCGGAGAGAGTAGAAGAAGCTCCTCTCAGTTTGGACTATTTGGCGAAACACGGCTTTGCCTGATATTGAATGGTAAGCCTGTTTAGGAGCATTCGTGGCACAAGACATAAGGAGGAAAGTGTTATGGATAGAGGTAGCCAAACAAGTGCAATGGCGAACGTCATAGAGCATGGCGAGTTGGAACATGACGAAGAGATTCGTTTGGATTCCATCGAAGAAGCGTTGGAGGATTTAAAAAACGGTAAAGTCGTTATTGTAGTGGATGATGAACAGCGCGAAAATGAAGGCGATTTTATCGCTTTGGCTGAAAAAGTGTCGCCTGAGGTCATTAATTTCATGATTACAGAAGGTCGCGGGTTGGTCTGTGTGCCAATCACACGACAAAGAGCCGAAGCTTTGGAATTGCATCCTATGGTAGAGCAAAATACAGATTTCCACGGTACTGCCTTTACGGTATCGGTAGATCATATGGAGACAACAACGGGTATTTCAGCGGCCGAGCGCTCCTTGACTGTACGCGCCTTGGCAGACGAAGCAGTCACAGGAAGTGATTT
>NZ_WUDQ01000447.1:0-3098 GCF_009827695.1 Paenibacillus sp. OT2-17
CTCCCAAACGGCGGACGGCGTCGGCTCTTTGGTCTTCTTTTTCGAACGCAACTCCTCTGTATCAGCTTGAACAATTTCAGCATTGTTGCAAAGTACACTGGCTTGTAGCAGTCTACGCAGAGATTGTCCGTTTTTAAGATCAGCAGGAAGGTCTCTATCCATAATATGCCCGTGTGGGTCGTAGCCCTCTCCCGTAACTCCCCAGAAGCGACCGTCCAGCCATAGCTTGGTGACTGTCATTTTATTTTGGGTCAGGGTGCCCGTTTTGTCGGAACAAATGACTGATGCACAGCCGAGCGTTTCAACAGAAGGCAGCTTACGCACAATCGCCTTTCGTTTAATCATACGCTGCACACCCAATGCGAGCGCAATTGTCACAATAGCTGGCAACCCTTCCGGTATGGCCGCCACAGCCAAGCTCACTCCGGCCAAGAACATGCTCATGGCTGGCTGTCCATGTAAAATGCCTGCTACGACAACGAGCACCGTTAGCGCCAACGCTACGATAATCAAAATTTTGCCCAATTGCTCCAATCTGTGCTGCAACGGTGTCTCCTGCGACTCCGTATTTTCAATCAAGTCTGCGATCTTACCCATTTCGGTACTCATACCTGTACGTATAACCATTCCTTGTGCGGTTCCTCTGGTCATCATCGTGCCCATAAAACCGATGTTTTTTTGATCCCCGAGTGGTACTTCGGCGGCATGAATAGGACGGGAATGCTTACTCACCGGAACTGATTCCCCCGTCAAGGCAGACTCCTCTACATCACAGCCGTTCGTACTCAACCACCTTACATCTGCGGGAATGCGATCACCACTTTCCAGCAGCACAATATCACCCGGAACCAGCTCTCTGGCCTGAACTTGAATTCGTTTGCCGCCCCGCAACACTTTGGCGGTTGGAGCCGACAGTTGTCTCAAAGCTCGCAATGAACGCTCAGCTCTGAATTCCTGTACAAAGCCGAGAATTCCATTCAGTACAACAATAGCAATAATGGTAATCGCGTCCAAATATTCGCCAAGCAGGCCGGATATCAGGGTCGCTCCCATCAATACGAGCATCATAAAATCCTTGAACTGGTTGAGCAGCAGCAAGATTGCCGAAACTCGCTTCCCCTCGCTCAGCTCATTCCATCCTGACCTTTCTCTTCGTTCCGCAAGCTGTTCCTCCGAAAGACCCTGCTTCGGGTCGACTTCCAGACTTGTTGAAAGCTGTTCATTGCTTAATTGGTGCCAGTGTGCTTGTTCCATTCTCCCCAATTCCCTCCCGGTCAGATAGTCCGTTTCCGTCGGTTGTGAGTAGGATGGCTGCCCGTTATTATATTTTTGTGCCGCGATTGCTGATAAGCTGGACAGACTTTCTAGATTCAATCTATTCGGACAGGACCTGAAATATCACAAAGCCGCTTAAGTTTTGTCCCAAAGTTATGTATCATAGAAGGAAGGCGAAAATACATTTGCTTCAAAGGAGAACATAATTATGGCATTGGACGGAATCGTAACCCGCGCTATCGTACACGAACTGCAAGGCATCCGGGGCGGGCGCATTAATAAAATACATCAGCCAAATGATCGCGATATCGTGCTGAATCTGCGGGCACAAGGCGGAAGCGTAAAGCTGCTGCTGTCGGCTAATCCGACCTTCCCGCGTGTACATTTTACAGAACAAAGCTTTCTTAATCCGACAGAAGCCCCTATGTTTTGTATGCTCCTTCGCAAGCATTGCGAAGGAGGCGTTATTGAGAAAATCACGCAGGTGGGCATGGAGCGTATTATTCACATGGATATACGTCAACGTGATGAACTGGGAGATATTTCACTCAAACGAATTATCATTGAACTAATGGGTAGACACAGCAACATTATTTTGCTTGACCCGGAAACAGGCGTGATGCTGGATGGCATTCATCATGTCACACCGTCTATCAGCAGCTATCGGGTCATTATGCCTGGCTTTCAATACACGGAGCCTCCTGAACAAAACAAGCTGAATCCACTAGAAACGGAAGAGGCAGGCTTCATATCCTCGTATCAAACAGCGATCGAGGCCGAAGAAGCTCCCAAACGCTGGATCGTGAACACTTTTACTGGACTCAGTCCCCTCATTGCTGAAGAGATACTAGCTCGAGTGACTAATGAAGTATCTGGTGATAGTGATCGTTCACTATGGAGGACATTCAGTCACATCATGGATGACGTGCGGAATCATCGTTTTCAGCCGGTATCTGGACTAAACGCACAAGATAAAGTGATATTCTCAGCCATTCCACTGACGTTGATCCAAGAAGGACGTAAGGAGTACGCTACTATCAGTGAGTGTATGGAGGACTTCTTCGGTGAAAAAGCAGAAAGGGATACGGTTAAGCAAAAGGTCAGTGACCTACTGCGGTTTCTGCAAAACGAGCGGAGTAAAAACCTAAAAAAACTCGACTATCTCCATCAGGATTTGGCCGAGGCGGAAGATGCCGATCAATTTCGCATTTATGGAGAGTTGCTGTTCGCTTCGCTGCATGAGGTGAAAAAAGGGGACAAAGAAGTGACGCTCACTAACTTTTATGATGAGGAACAGCGTCCAATGACCATCCCACTGGACCCACTACTCAACCCGTCGGATAATGCACAACGGTATTTTAAAAAATACAACAAATATAAAAACAGCTTGGCTGTCATTGATGAACAACTGGAGAAAACTCACGAAGAAATCCGTTATATGGACAATCTTCTTCAGCAGCTAGCCCATGCCTCTATGAATGACATTGAGGAAATACGTGAAGAACTGGTTCAGCAGGGCTATCTCAGAGATCGGGTCAAAAAAGGAAAGAAAAAGAAGAAAAGCGACCGTCCAACCCTGCACGTCTATACATCATCCGAAGGTATCGAGTTACTGGTCGGCAAAAACAACTTGCAAAATGAATATGTGACAAATCGACTGGCCGGACCAAATGACACATGGTTGCACACAAAGGATATTCCGGGGTCACACGTCGTTATACGTGCTGAGCAATTCGGGGATACGACGCTGGAGGAAGCAGCTCAACTCGCTGCCTATTTTAGCCAGGCCAAGCAATCCAGCAGTGTACCTGTGGCCGCCACCC
>NZ_WUDQ01000448.1:0-3093 GCF_009827695.1 Paenibacillus sp. OT2-17
CTTTGTTACTGTCGGTAAATGTTTCTGTTTTGAGATTCATCATGATCTTCCTTTACGGCGAAATCACCAGACGATTATCTTCCTGATGATCCTCAAAGATAATTCCGTCCTGCTTGTATTTTTTAAGCGTAAAATTAGTCTTGGTGGACAAGACCGAGTCAATAGGAGACAGTTTCTCCGACACAAAATTAGCGACCTCACGGAGGTTGCGGCCTTCAACTTCTACCAGCAAGTCGTATGCTCCAGACATGAGATAAACCGATTTAACTTGCGGATACAAATAAATCCGTTCTGCAATACCTTCAAATCCTCTTCCACGCTCGGGTGTAATCTGTACTTCAATCAAAGCAGTAACCTTTTCGTCGTCGACTTTATCCCAATTGACTACGGCGGCGTACTTAACGATTACATGTTGGTCTTCTAGCTCTTTAATTGAGGTGCGTACATCCTGCTCGTCAACCCCCAGTAAAGTAGCCAACAAAGTCGGTGTTCTTCTTGCATCTTCTTTTAACAATTCCAGCACTTTTAATTTCAAACCATTTAGCTCTGTCATTCTACATAAGGCCTCCATCGAAAGAGATTACTATACATCATACAATACGCACTTTAAACCTGCAAAGAAAAACCGTCCGCCCCGGTAAACCCGGCAGACGGACGGCTGTTATGGGAAATTGCTTCAAAAACGGAATATCCCGTTTACATATAGTAAGGGTTATTCTGGTGAGTAGGCTGCCCTTGCTGATGCATAGGTTGACCATATCCCCCCGCTGATGACGACTTTTGCTGAATGAACTGTTGGCATTCGTGTTGGGTCTTGCGAGCTTCTTGAATCTGTTTGTCCAAATCGATGCGCAGTGCTTTTGACGAAGTGGAGTACATATTGTTTTGACTCATCAGACGATACAAATCGCCTTGTAGGCGCAGCGTATCGTTCGTAAGGTCGGTGAACATCTGACGCACAGACGGACAATTGGATTCCGTTGTCGCTGTTGTATACTCTCCCACCGTGCGTTTCATATCGGCAAGAATGGTATAGAGCAAATCTTCTTCGGGCATAAATGACGTATTGTTCTGTGAAAACATCGTGATATTACCTCCTTTATTGGTTAATCCATAATTACTGCTGCGGTTGCATAGGAGCAAGCTGCTGGTGCTGTTGAAGTGCATTGGAAAGCAGGTTCAGGTGGTTCTCATGAGTTCTCGCGAATTGCAGACAAGCTTGCTGAATGGCTGGATGCTGAATGGATGCTGCTGTCGCCGTACATTGCTTGAGCAGCAGTTCTTCATTGGAAATGGAGTCCACGATGTACTCCAGCTCTTTGCCTGTCAAGGGTTGCATGTTGGTAGATTGCATAGTCTCAGTGCCTCCTTAAATGTTTTGTTGCACGCTGGTTATCTTGTCCGTTTGGCGAAATACTATGTACACATAAGAGATACTACATATTGCCTATAAGGAGTGCTGTTTATATGGAATTGATTAGCGGGAATACGTATTGGCCGAGTACCTTGGAGCAAACATCGGATTTTCCGCCTTTGGCAGAGGATTTAAATTGTGATGTACTGATCATCGGAGGCGGGATGGGTGGGTCCATCTGCTCCCGGCTATTGGGAGAACGACAGGTAGACACCGTGGTTATTGATAAACGCAAGCTGGTACATGGAAGTTCTTCGGCCAATACCGGACTGCTGCAATATAGCAATGATAAGACCTTAACCTCCTTCATCAATACGTTTGGTGAAACGAACGGTGTACTGTTTTACCGTATGTGCAAAGATGCTCTGGATCAGTTGGAAAAACTGTCTACCACGCTGGAAATTGATCCGTCCTTTATACGCCGCAGTAGCCTGTACTATGCAAGTACATCGGAGGATGTGCAGATCCTTCAGGAAGAGTACAAACAGCTAACCCGGTTTGGATTTCCCGTCGAATACTGGGATGAGCAACAGATTGCAGCCCGATTTCCTTTTCGAAAATCAGCAGCCTTGTACACGCACGAAGATGCCGAGGTTAATCCATTTTTGTTTGCCCAAGGACTGTTGCAATCCGCCAGCCGTCTCGGTGTACGCTTATATGAGCATACGGAAGCCAAGCATTTTGAATTTAATGAAAATGAAGTTGTTTGTTATACCAGCGGTGGAATTATCCGAGCGAAAAAAATCATTTTTGCAACGGGTTATGAAACACAGGAGATTAAAACAGATCGCGGAGCCGTTCTGGAAAGCTCTTATGCTATCGCCACCAATCCAATCGGAGATGTTCCCTTGTGGTATGAGCAGTGTCTGATTTGGGAAACTACTCGTCCTTATCTGTACATACGCTCAACACCGGAAGGACGCATCATTATTGGTGGTTTGGATGAACCTGTACTGGACGCCCATCAACGTGAAATCAGGCTGCTACACCAACAGCAAAAGCTGCTGCAAACGCTACAGGAGCATTTTCCGGGTGTTCCATTTCAGATCGACTATGCTTGGGCGGCTGTATTCGGCTCCTCTCACGACGGCTTGCCGTATATTGGTCCACATCCACGTTTTCCAAACTGCTATTTTTTGGAGGGTTACGGGGGAAATGGGACGGTTACGAGTATGATGGCCGCACAGCTATTGGCTGATGAACTGACGGGCACACACCGACCTGAAATGGAGCTTTATTCTCTAAACCGTACTACCAAGCCCTCGCCTGAAACAACGGAACCGATGGTTTAACATATGAATACAAAAAGAACCTCTTTCCCCTACTAATTGGGTCTGGAGGTCTTTTTTAATGTATTTTCAAACTATTCGGTTTGCTTGTGCCAGCGTTGTGCATGGGAATGAGATTTGCTCTGCTTCGTCTTTTGTTCCATTTTCAGCACACTTCGCATAAAAAACCATCCGAGCACTGGCATCAATGCAAGGCCAATCAACAACCAGATCATCGCCGTAGGAGCCTTGCTGATACTTAGGACACCCAAGAAAATGAGTGTTCCGGTCAATCGGCCTACCATTAAGCATAGTTCGCGCAGTACAACCAGTTCCACTCTCTGATTGGCATCTCCTTTACTCGTCCCCATTAAATCAAAGCTCGCAGAAATCATGGGAATTAAATATAAA
>NZ_WUDQ01000449.1:0-3084 GCF_009827695.1 Paenibacillus sp. OT2-17
GGAGAACCATCCTCGTCGCAATGTACTGACACGGGCGCTGGGCACTGATTCCGAGGTGAAAGTGGATATTGACTCCATTGCGCTGGAAAAAGGCGATGTACTGTTACTGTGTAGCGACGGATTAAGCAATCTGGTAACGGAAGAACAAATCAGCAAAGTAGTAGGTGCCGCAGAGAATCCTTTGGAGGAGCGCGCGGATCGTCTGCTACATCTGGCGTTGCTTGCCGGAGGAGACGATAACATTACTGTAGCTTTGTTTGAATTGCCCGACGACACGGTTTCATTGAGTGAAAAGGGGTGTGACGCATGATCGGGCACCTGCTAGGGGGAAGATACGAAATTATTGAGCGTATCGGTGGCGGCGGTATGGCGCTGGTGTATAAGGCTCAAGACATTTTGCTGAATCGCAATGTCGCAGTTAAAGTGTTGCGCCAGCAATTTGTTCATGATGAGGAATTTATTCGCCGATTTCGGCGTGAGGCGCAGTCTGCGGCCTCGCTTTCGCATTCGAATGTGGTCAGTATTTATGATGTCGGCCAAGAGGATGAAATCCATTATATTGTAATGGAGTGCATCGAAGGTAAAAATTTGAATGAGATTATTAAAGAACGTGCACCATTGCAAGTGGATGAAGCAGTACGGATTGCTTCCCAGATTTGTGATGCGCTGGAGCATGCCCACCAAAATCAGATCATTCACCGAGACATTAAGCCTCATAATATATTAATTGGACGTAATGGACGGGTTAAGGTAACTGATTTTGGGATTGCTAGAGCTGTTACGTCAACGACCATTACCCAGACGGGTTCTGTTGTGGGTTCTGTTCATTATTTTTCACCTGAGCATGCAAAGGGTGTCGTCACCGGCGAAAAATCGGACTTATATTCTTTAGGTATTGTCTTATATCAAATGCTGACAGCGCAGCTCCCTTTCCTGGGAGAAAGTCCAATTAGTGTAGCGCTCAAGCACTTGCAAGAGGAATTTGAGGAACCACGTAAAATTAATCCGTTGATTCCGCAAAGTGTTGAAAATGTCATTCTAAAATCCATGCGCAAAAATCCAGAAGAGCGTTATCAATCGGCAGACGAAATGCTAAAAGATCTGGAAACCTGTTTGCTGCCGGGACGGCGTAATGAATCCAAGCTGGAGTTTACACATTTGGATGATGAGGATCAAACACGGGTTATTCCGGCTATTAAGCCTCAACAATTAGGGATGTCTTCTAGTGGCGATGATGTACCTGCTCAACCGCGTGAGTCTGAACAGCTTCCGAGCAAGCAATCGTCCAAAAATAATAGAAAAAAAGCGATCTTGTGGGTAACACTAGTGTTGGTGTTACTTCTGTGCATGGGCGGAGTGGTGTACTATGTGCAAAGTGTACTTGTCGTGCCTGAGGTAAAAGTACCAGGTGTATTGACACAAACAGAAGACCAAGCGAAGGTTAATCTCAGTAAAGCGGGATTACTCATTGAGGAGCCAATCCAGCATGAATACAAAGAGGGAATCGCGCCTGGAGTTGTATTTTATCAAAGCTATCCTGCAGATTCTTTAGTCAAGGAAGGAACCAAGATTAGTCTGAAAGTCGGGATTGCCAAGCCGCTCACCCCGATGCCGGATGTCAAAGGCCAAAGCTACGAGAATGCTGTTAAGCTGCTGACCGCCCAGCAAATTAAGGAGACGCAGATTCAGCAAAATGAGCAGTTCAGTGATCAGGCCGCGGGGACCGTCCTTAGTCAGACACCCGCTGCAAATGAGCCATTTGATAAGGACTCAGTCCAGGTTGTGCTCACAGTCAGCAAGGGCGCTGATACTGTGAAAATGCCAAGCCTGGTAGGGAAGACGCAGAACCAAGCAGAAAATGAGGTTAAAAAGGCAGGGCTGAAGGTTGGCTCGATTAAAGAAGAATTTAGCTATGAGCAGGAAAAAGGAAGAGTAACCAAACAGTGGCCGTCAGAGGCAGGCAGTGAGTTGCCACCAAATACGGAAATTACGTTTTATGTAAGCACGGGTTACCCGCCAGAAGCGATTACACTACCATTTAATGTGCCTGTTGCGCCGAAGGAAGAGGGCAAAAACAGCAAAATTCGTATCACTTATACGGATGCGCGTGGAGAAAATCAGGAATGGGGAAGCCGTACGATTAATACGACACAGATGTTCACTATCAATCTGCTAATGGCTCCGAACAAAGACAGTGTTGTCTCAGTATTTAGAGATGGTGACTTTATTGATACGTATCCAGTCTCTTATATTGAGGCGAAAAATGGAACGGTGACGATGCCCCAAATTGCTCCGCCTGCTGGAACTTCACCAACGGATACACCTGATGGTACTTCCTCGCAGAATGGAAGTGGAGACGGCGAGGAAGGTGATAGCGGGGGATCTTCTAATGATACTGGCAATAGTGGAGGCGACTCGAACAATCAGGAGGGCACAGGAGGTAATGGTGACCCTTCCGCCTTTGTTCCTGGAACGAATTCCACGGGGAGTACGCGCAGTGAGGTGGCGGTTAGTCATAAAAATAACCCAGGCCACGCAAAGAAGAAAAAAGTGATTGAGGCTGTTCAGCATCAGTAAACTTGCAATAGGAAGATGCTCAACCTGTTATACGCAATGAAACTTGAACATTATGAAGGAGGACATCTTACTCATGCCTGAAGGTCTGATCGTCAAGGCGCTTAGCGGATATTATTATGTCTCCAGCCTGGATCAGGATGGGCGTCCGGTATCTGGCGAAGCTACGGTACAATGCAGAGCACGCGGCATTTTTAAGAAAAAAGAGATTACGCCTCTTGTCGGTGATCGGGTCGTTTACGAACTGACTGAGAACGGGGAAGGTATGGTCGAGGAGATTAGAAAGCGTACGACAGAGCTAATTCGTCCTCCAGTAGCTAATACCACGCTAGCCGTGCTACTGTTTTCCTTGCGTGAGCCGGATTTAAACCTGCCTTTACTGGACAAATTTTTAGTCCATATTGAGCACGCCGGACTGGATACGATTATCTGTCTGACTAAGCGCGATTTGTATGAAGGCAGCCCTTCAGAGGATGACACCGTGCTGGCCGTTCAGGAAATGTACCGGAA
>NZ_WUDQ01000044.1:0-19798 GCF_009827695.1 Paenibacillus sp. OT2-17
TGCCAGCGGTGATGGATTACGAAAATAATCCGGGAGGGCTTAGCTCGGCCGCGATTCATGAGGTTGCGTTGGCATTTGTAACGGAATTTGAACTGTAATCGGCCGTAAGCCGATGGTATATACAGGGAATGCTTTTGCTGCCCATTTCAAAGCGCCATTGGGTAGTTATAAGCTGTGGATTGCGCGTTATAGTACACGAGTGCCCAGCGATACCACGGCATGGAAGCGCTGGGACTTTTGGCAATATAGCGATAGTGGACGGGTTGATGGAATTCAAGGGCCGGTTGACCTGAATGTATACGCCGGAACAGAGGCCGAGCTACGCCAAGTATTTGCAGGAGAAGAGGGGGATGAGCCAATGACAGCAGAGGAAAAAGCGGCATTTAAAGCCCTGCAACAGCAGGTCGCTGCCCTTGAAAACAGCAAAGATGTGCTCAAGCAGACGTTGAATGAACAGAGCGCTTATATTAAAAAAGTGGATCAGCGAGTAGCTGAACTGGAGGCGCATCAGGCTATGCCAGTACCGACCTGGGCGAAGGAAGCGATGGCTGCCGCTGTTGCATTTAATCCGGCAAGCCCGATTGTGGATGCGAAACTGCCAAGCAGTTACGATTTTTATCGCTTACTGGTCGTACTGAACCGTCTGGGTGTGTTTAAAACAACCAAATGATCTTCGAAAGAACTCATGTACTGCCAACCCCACTTTTATATAGATAAGTACAGTAGTTACGCCCGAAGCCTAAATAGACAGGCGGTTATATGCAGCCGCCTGCCCTTATTGGAACTTTATTCGAAAAGCAATTCAATATCCTCTTGGCTAATCCGAGCAGATTCAAAGTCCGAAGGAGTGAAGTGAACATTCTGCTGACTAAGTGTAAAATCAATCACACGGTGTAGAGTATGGACATACATATGCATAAATTCAGTTATACTTTCTTTTTCAAACAATTCCGTGCTGTACATCATATGGACCACCAACTGGTCGTTAACAATCAGGCTGTTGATTTCGATGCCAGCCGTTAGATGATTGGCGTAGTCCACATCTTGAAGGCCTGGAGTATGCTTATATACATAGTCTGAACTCTGACTTTCGTGATCGAACTGTCCCAGATAATTGAAGCGTAGGGGACGAATCTTTTTACTTTTTTCAATAGCTCCTTGCATGTATTTTAAAATGCCATAACCGATACCCTGTTGGGGAATGCGTCGGCGCAGTTCCTTGACATATGCAATGACACTGCCTATTTCTGTACCTGGCACTTGAATACGTAAGGGATGTAACGCCGTAAACCAGCCAACCGTTCTGGATACGTCTACGTGATCCAGGCTCCTTCCGTGATGCTCAACCTCATAAGTGAAATCGTCCAACCCGATCCATTCCTTTACACTTAACGCCAAGGCAGCTAGCAGTAAATCCACAGGCTCAGTATGATAGACCTGATTCGCCTTGGTGAGCAGTTTGTGCGTATGGGTAGGGGAAAGTTCTCCTTCGACGACTGCACATGAAGCATAGTTTACGGCAGTAGCTGGCTGGCTTGTGATGAATGCTGGAAAATGGTCGTTGCCGCCCTCCATTTCATTCCAAAAATCAAGCTCCTCCCGTAGATCCGCAGTAGTGGAATAATGATGAAGCTCCTTGGCAAAGGTTTGAACAGAGGCTGTTTTTCTTGAAAAATGTACCTCCTTGCCTTCTTCTAAGGCATGATAAGCCTCCAATACATCCTCCAATATAATTCTCCAGGAAACTCCATCTACAACCAGATGATGCGCAGTGATGAACAATTCCCAGGTTCCTTGTCCGTGATCGAATATAGCTGCTCGAATAGGAAGACGGTGGGACAGATCGAAACCGGATTGCAAGCTATGCACCAGCTTATTGAATTCATGCTGCCAAGCATCTGCTGAAATAGGCGTCATGTCATAACAATCCAGCTTGAACGGGATTGCAGTGAGTTCCGGGTTATAAAATAACTTGCCAGCCGGGTGTATGCTCATCCTTAAAGCATCGTGATGCTCAATTACCTTGTGAAATGCCTTTTCTAGAGCAGAACGATCCATTTCATTTTTCAGCAGAAGCAAGACCGATTGATTATAGTGATGAGGATTATGAAATGACTGCTCCATAAACCACAAGGAGATCGGTGTATGCTGAATTTCTCCGCTGACGGGAGCTGAAGAATCGTACAGTCGGCTCTTTTGGCGTGTGTAATGAGCAAGCTCTGCTATACTGGGATGCGCTAAAACATCCTGTACACCCACTTCCAAATCATAGTTATTTAATTTGGATGTCATCTGGATCGCTTTAATAGAGTCTCCGCCCAGTGCGAAGAAATTATCGTGGATACCTATGTTAGACGTATGGAACAGCTCTTCCCAAACCTGCACGAGAATGCTTTCCACCGTATTATGGGCTTCCTCATATATGTCAGTTAATCCAGAGGACACGTCTGGTACAGGAAGCTTTTGCTTGTCCACCTTGCCATTGGATGTAAGCGGAATGATTTCCAGCTGGAGTATGTGGCTTGGTACCATATAATGGGGAAGACAAGCATGTAAATAATCTTTGAGAAGCTTGGGAGAGATAGCACGATCAGATACATAATAGGCACACAAAACGGGATATCTATTCGCATCGCCTGTTTCCACAACGTTTACGACAGCATGCTGGATGTCAGGATAGGAGGATAAAGCTCCTTCAATCTCACCCAGCTCGATACGAAAGCCTCTGATTTTGACTTGGTTATCATTTCGGCCAAGGTATTCGATCAGGCCATTTTCCAGCCGTATCCCCATGTCACCGGTTTTATACATTCGTTCGCCAGGAACAAAAGGATTATCGAGAAACCTTTCTTTTGTGAGTTCCAGTCTGTTCAGATATCCTCTTGCCACTCCATGACCGGAAATGTAGATTTCTCCTTTTACCTGCACAGGAACAGGCTTTAAGTGCGTATCCAGCAAATATACAGCCACGTTATCGGAAGGCACGCCGATGGGTACGGATCTTCTGCTATCCCGGTCTGCATCATACATATGGATCATGCAGCCTACGACGGTTTCCGTAGGTCCGTACTCATTGAACAGGGCAATACTTCCGCCAAACTTGTCATGAATGTTGTGAGCAAGACTGACTTTGAGATCTTCTCCTCCTACAATGCATTTGCGGACGCTCGATGTACGAATGTCCGACTCTTGTAGAAGGGACAAGTGTGCGGGAGTTAGCTTTACAATGGTTGTACGTTGGTCTTTCATAATGCGGAACAATACAAATTCGCCGGGATCATCATCTCTGTAGAGGTTAATGGCATGTCCGCTGATTAATGGGGTGAATATGGAAGTGACAGTCAGATCAAAGGCTATTGACGAATAACAAGCAAAGACCTCGTGAGCTGCGGACAAGTAGGTTTTATTCGCCCACCATATGTAATTCACAAGTCCCTTGTGCGGAACTGCCACTCCTTTAGGTTTGCCTGTGGAACCGGAGGTGTAAATTACATAAGCGAGCTGGTTCGGTCCGCTTTGTGGCTTCAAATTCGAGCAATCTCCATGGTACAGGGATGCATCGTCTATACGATAAACTCCTCTGGAAAATGAAATATCATCATTCAAAGGTGCATCGGTAAGAAGCAAAGCAGCCCCGGAATCCTCCAGCATATAGCTAACACGGTCAGCTGGATAGTGAGGATCTATAGGCAGATAGGCCCCACCTGATTTCAACACAGCTAAGATCGAAATGATAAGCTCAAATGAATGCCCAGCCATGATCCCCACGATACTCTCTTGCCCAATACCACGGCTTTTTAAAAACCTCGCCAGTTGGTTAGCTTGTTCATTTAACTCACGATAGGTTAACGTGTGCTCTTCAAAGTAACAGGCAATATTAGTAGCTTTTTCAACGACTTGCTGCTCAAATAACTGAGTAATGGTTAGGGACGAGGGATAGGAAGAACGTGTTTGATTCAGCCCATAGATCAGCTCATTTTGTTCCTGCGGAGATAGCATTTCAATCTCTGCAATCCGGGTCTGTGGCTGCTCGATCATCTCGCGAACGATATGAATGATATACTCAAACATTTTTGCGATCTGCGTCTCACTGTAAGAATTCACTTTATAGTCAAAGTCCAGCGTAATTCTTCCGCTCCCCTCCCAGTCACGAATAACCAGTTGCAGCGCATAAGGTTGATAACCACTGAAAACCTCCTGAACTTCATAGGGGCACCCATCAAATTGGGGACTAAATTTCATATTGTAATAATTAACACACATATCAAACAGACTGTTATATCCTTTTTGAGCAAGCTCCAGGTCACTAGCTAGAAGATCATATGGATATTTTTGATGAAAATAAAAATTCATCAGCTCTGCCCCCACATGCTTCATCAAAGAGCAGGCATCTAAAGCTTCATCCAGTTGGATGCGAAACGGCATGGTGCTGGTGAACATGCCAAACGTATTTTTTTGTTTTTTGCCCGATCTGTTCAGGACTGGAGTCCCGATCACCACATCGGTTTCTTGAGTCGTCCGGTAGATGTAAAGCAGAAGGGCGGATACGAATAATACGTTTACAGAAAGTTTGGAGCTTTGGATAAAGGTCTGAATGATGCGTGAAGTTTCACTATCGATGGCAAAGGATGTTCGAACGGCCGAAATATCTTTGCTTTTGTTGATAGGTATCATGTCGGGTAAGGTTTGAAGTTTTTCATGCCAGAATATTTTATTTTTAATAAAACGCTCAGATGTTAAATAGGCTTGTTCTTGATCAATGATAGGTATGTAGGAATATTCTTCATCAGCAGGCAGGGGGCTGTGGTTAACCAGTAGTGTATAATACTGCGAAATTCGTTCAGACACGATATGTAAGGCCCAACCGTCTGCAATAATATGATGAAATTGACCCAAATAACCAACATCACCAGGCCCAAGTTTAAAAATAACAAAAGAATACAGTTTGGCATTCAACAGAGGCATAACCTGTCCACTCACAGCCTTCAGCCATTGTTCAAAATGAAGTAACGGATCAGGCTCATGACTAAAATCAATACATGCGATCTGCTCCTTTTCATAGGGCTTCACGTACTGTACGGGTTCTCCATTTTGCTCTTCGATCTGGATGCGGAGGCCTTCCGTTTTGGAAATGAAGAGTTGAATCGCTTTCTCCAGCGCGTCAAACTCTAGTTCCTTTTGAATGCGTACAAGTCCGGTCAGATTGTGCATGGCTGTCGTACCATATATTTTCTCGTTATACCAAACTCTTTTTTGAGAATGCGTTAATGCATAGAACATCCATTAGCCTCCTTATACATGCAGATATTGAAAAACATAGAGTCTACATAAAAATGATCCTAGCCCACCCAATAAAAACAATCAAGCAGAAAAAATGTATTTTTAAACAAAAAATAAAACGGATTTTCGACAATTTTATTCCAATTTAAAAAGGCGAGTTCCCTTTAAAAGGTTTCCGTAGGTTTACAATGGAATTTTTAAAAAAGTGTGAATTAGCTCACTACATCCGATATGGATGAAATGTTAAGGTGTTAATACAATTTCGATAATATTGATAAATATTAATTTATTAAGTATTTCTGGTAATTGACTCTCCGATTTCGCAATCAATATCCTGGCATTCTTCCTTAATTTTCCTTTAAATAAATCCATTCCTATTTAACATATATTTACTCTTAAACTATTTAATTATCCATAA
Source organism: Paenibacillus sp. OT2-17 (assembly GCF_009827695.1). Classification (NCBI taxonomy): domain Bacteria; kingdom Bacillati; phylum Bacillota; class Bacilli; order Caryophanales; family Paenibacillaceae; genus Paenibacillus; species Paenibacillus sp. OT2-17. Next base: position 5,699 of record NZ_WUDQ01000044.1, read on the forward strand.
ATTAAATATACAAATTGTGTATATTTATTCATGATGTTGAATACTATTTATCCTAGTTTTTTTATGTAATTACTAGATAAATAGTCTTACATATATTGGTCAAGCAAGCTTTGATTACATATTACAAAGAAAGCTGGAGCGATTATGGAATGTAAAAAGATGATCATGAGAAAAATGGCAGCGGTTATCCTGATTTTCGCTTTAGTGGCTACATGTATTCCGCCCAGTCGTGCGGAGGCCGCAGCAGGATTGGATGAAAACACCACTCAGCGTTTGGAAGCATTTATTCATGAGAAGATGCAGGAAGGTCATATCCCTGGAATGACAGTTATTGTGGTTCGTGGAAAGGAAACGGCCTATCTCAAAAGTTTTGGGTACGCCAATGTGGACAAGCAGGTTCCTGTAACACCCGAGACAAGCTTTGAAATTGCCTCTTGCTCCAAAGGATTTACAGCACTTGCCGTGCTGCAACTACAGCAGCAGGGGTTGTTGAAGCTGGATGATCCCGTTTCAAAGTTTTTTCCATGGTTTCAAGCCAAGTATAAGCACCAAAATGTCGAGATTACACTGCGGCAGCTGTTACATCACTCCAGTGGCATTCCATGGTACACAATTACCGACATCCCGATCTCCAACCGTCCCGATTCACTGGAACAGGTTGTACGAAATGTGAATGGCCTGGAATTACATAATCGTCCTGGCGAACGCTTTGAATATGCCACCATTAACTACGCAATCGTGGGGGCTGTCATTCAAAAGGTCACAGGGCAACCTTACGAAGATTATATGAAGACCCATATTTTTCAGCCTTTAGGTCTGAATAAAACTACTCTTTATCCCACAGAAGCCGCACCCACGATGGCAACAGGCTACAAGAACGGCTTTTTTCAAGCACGTGAATATCAATCCCCTGTCTTTAGAGGAAACCGTCCCGCTGGTTATATCATGATGGACGGAAATGACCTCGCCACTTGGCTCAAATATCAGTTGGGCAGCCTGAAATCTCCCATGACTCCATTAATTATGGAAACTCATGCGCCTGACCGCACCGTTACCCCCAGCAAGTTTGATATGTCGTCTTATGCTATGGGCTGGGCTGACTACCAAAGTGGAAACGGAGAGGTGTCCAAGGCTGGATTAAATCCGAATTTTTCTGCTTATATGGTTTTTCGCCCTCAGGATCAGCTGGCTGTAGGGATTATGGCAAACAACGGTACCACGTTAACGTATATCACCGGGCATGGTCTTATGGACATTTTACGAGATCGTCAGCCTGTGTCTCCGTATGAGCCAGATCAGAAAACAGACAATGCGTGGTCCGTTATTACGATCATGCTGGCATGTTATGTGCTGGCGGTAGTGGTCCTGTTGATGACGGTGGTACGAGATATCATCCGCAAACAACGTGTTTTGAAGCCTTTGAATCCAAAAAAGCTGCTCACATGGCTGCTATTTTTACTTTGCAGTACACCGTTTTTGTATGGAGTTTATTTGGTTCCTACTGCCATGCAGGGCGTTTCATGGACAACCGCGATTGTCTGGTCTCCGTTTAGCTTTCCGTTTGCGATTGGAGCCTTGGGGCTGGGATTGCTTTTGAGCTTTGGCTACCTGGTGTTGGGTACGATTTTTCCGAACACAGACGAAAATAAACGCTCGCTTCCTTTACTGGTAATGATGAGCTTGCTGAGCGGGGCGGCGAATGCCTTTGTCATTTTTATCGTCAATTTCTCAATTGGCAGCGAAATACCGCTCAAATATCTGCTGTATTATTTCGGATTAGCGCTGGCGGTTTATATTTTCGGTCGCAAGCTGATTGAAACCAAATTAGTGAAGATTACCTACAACATGATTTATCGAAAACGAATGGAACTGATTCAACGTGTGCTACACAGCTCTTATGACAAATTAGAACGCATGGACAATGGCAAAATTTTAGCCACTTTAAATAATGATACAGAGATGGTGGGCTTCTCGGCCAATGTGGCGGTGGGGTTCGCGACCAGTCTACTGACAGTCATCTGCTGCTTTGTTTATCTCGGTACGATTTCATTTTGGGGCACGATACTTTCCCTTGTTGTCATTGCGGTGATTGCCGCATTTTATAGCATCGTCAGCGGTACGGCTAACCGCTATTGGGAAGAGGCGAGGGATACCCAAAACGTGTATTTGGGGTTCATCGACCATATGCTCAAAGGTTTTAAAGAGCTTAGTATGCATGGACGCAAAAAGACGGAGTTTAGCAGCGATATTCAGGATAGCTGTGAACAGTATCGTCAAAAACGCTCCGTGTCCCGCATTAAATTTACCAATGCACTGGTGCTGGGCGAGACGCTGCTGATTTTAATTTTAGGTGTAGTTACCCTTGTGTTCCCGACGATTTTCCCGAACATTAAGGATTACACATTAATTCAATTTGTTGTCGTGTTCCTCTACTTGATCGGACCCATCAACGGATTGTTGCAGGCTGTGCCGGAGCTGTTCCAGATTCGGACCTCCTGGCGAAGAATTAAAGCCTTTATTGCGGAAATGCCGACTGATGACAGCGGAGAAGTGTATGATACTGCGAGTTTGGTGGATGAAGAAGTGGCTGTGGAACGAATTGGTTTTCATAATCTTAGCTTCGAGTACAGCAACGTGACTGGAGAGTCCAGCTTTCTGGTCGGACCTATTACACTGGAAGCGGCTAAAGGACAGACCATTTTCATCACAGGCGGCAACGGCAGTGGTAAAACGACGCTTGCTAAATTAATGACTGCCCTCTATCCTCCACAAACGGGATACATCACGATCAATGGAGAAGTCATTGATGCCCGCACGTCGGGCGAGTATTTTTCCACCGTCTTCTCTGATTTTCATCTGTTTGAGCGCTTGTACGACATTGATTATAAGGAAAAGCAGTCCGACATTGAGCGTTATCTGAAAAGACTGGGACTGGAGGAAAAAGTAACGGTCAAGGATGGATATTTCAGTACGCTCAAGCTATCAGGTGGACAACGAAAGCGGCTTGCGCTTTTGATCTGTTATCTGGAAGATCGACCCGTATATTTGTTTGACGAATGGGCTGCCGATCAAGATCCGGAATTCCGCAAGTTCTTTTACCATACACTTCTGCCTGAAATGAAGGCGGCGGGTAAAATTATTTTCGCCATTACGCATGATGACCATTATTTCCATACCGCAGACCGACTGCTGAAGATGGAAATGGGGCAGATGAAGGAGCTGGAGGTGTTGAGTGCTGAAGTCAGTGGCTCATAACCAATCCATTAAAATTTATGAAAAAGTGTGGGCTTAGCATGCAAAACTACATTGTTGTCAAAGGTGCAAGACAGCACAACCTGAAAAATATCTCCTTGCGGATTCCGCGAGATCAACTGGTTGTTTTCACGGGAGTTAGCGGCTCGGGTAAATCATCGCTTGTCTTCAATACACTATATGCGGAAGGGCGACGACGCTTAATGGAGTCGCTGTCCGCATATGAACGAATGGGTTTGCGAAAAACGGAAGAGGCGGATGTGGACTTGATCGAAGGGTTGTCTCCGGCAATTGCGATGGAGCAAAAGACGGTCTCGCGCAACCCGAGGTCAACCGTGGGTACATTGACCGAAATCTCCTCTTTTGTCCGGTTGTTGTTTTCACGAACAAGTCGGGCGGTTTGTCCCTACTGTCAGGAAGCACTGTCTGTACAGACAAGGAAAAAAATCACGGAGCAGGTACTCCAATGCTCACCTGATGCTTCAATAGAAATCTATGCGCCGATCCTTTCCATGCCACATGAAGGGCCTGTCGCGTTGCTGAAGGAAATACAAAAAAAAGGCTACACCCAATTAAGCTGGAATCAAAAAATGCTGGATATAGAGCAAGCTGAGGTTTTGTTTTCCAGTATGTCTCCACAGGCAGTACGTCTAGGAAAAGGAGACAGTCAGCTGGAGGTACTGGTTGGCAGAATTACGATTTCAGCTTCCGTGGAGCAACGAAAAGATATCCAAGCTCTGGTGGATAAAGCACTGGATTTAGGAGATGGCTGGATTCAAATTCGACCTGTGGTTGATAAACGATTCGTATGTAATCTGAATTTTGGCTGCTCCTGTTGTGGCATGGTGGCGAGTGAAATTTCGGCAGGGGCTTTCTCGTCGAATAGTCCTTTGGGTGCTTGTCCGACTTGTACAGGACTGGGCACTCATTATGAAGTAGATCTGGAACGTGTGATTCCTGATCGATCCAAAAGTCTAGCTGAAGGAGCGATTCAGCTACTTGGCTGGCAATGTGAGCAAGAGAAATTTCACAAAAATCGAAAAATTTTGGAGGGACTAGCGACCCGATATCATTTTGAACTGAGCACGGCGGTAAAGGATCTGCCAGATGAGGCGTTATACGCTGTGCTATACGGTACTCAAGGGGAAAAGATTGCAATTGAGAATCCTGCTACAGGTGGCAAGCTGATGCACGAAAGATTTGCAGGTATTGTGAATCTTATTTATGAGCGCTTTAACGCTAATGCCAAGGATGAAATGAGCGCTATGAAAGCGGAAGACAAGGAAGTGATGCGGGAACAAGTATGTCCGAGCTGCGGAGGAGCACGTTTGAAGGCAGAACGACTGCTATATCGTGTGGGGGACAAAACGATCCGCGATTTTTCGAACATGCCGTTGGTTGAGCTGTATGCAGGCTGTGATGAACTACTGCGAATGGCACCTCAAGTTTTCGAGAGTCTTGCGGCTGTGGCCCAGCCCATTTTACAGGAAATCAAGACTCGTTTGACGCTGCTGCTGGATATGGGACTGGACTATTTAAATCTGAACCGTCCGGTGACCCTGCTCTCGGGTGGTGAATCACAGCGCGTACGCTTGACGACCCAATTAAGCTCTGGGCTGATGGGCATGATCTACATTTTGGATGAACCCAGTGTTGGATTACACCCGAAGGATACCGGGAAAATGATAGCTATGCTTCACAGACTACGGGATTTGGGAAATACCATCTTGGTCGTCGAACATGATGAGGAGATTATGGCCCAAGCGGATTATCTTGTTGATATTGGACCTGGCGCAGGATTGCTCGGCGGTGAAATTGTAGCACAGGGTACGGTGGAAGAAGTCATGAGCAATTCGAAGTCTTTGACAGGACAATATTTGAGCGGCAAGCAAGGTATTCCTGTTCCCACCCAACGAAGAAAGGCCTGTGACGGGAAATATCTTGAGGTGCTGGGAGCCAGGGAGAATAATCTGCAGAACCTGAATATACGAATTCCATTGGGTTGTTTAGTTTGTGTTACAGGGGTATCAGGATCAGGGAAAACCACGCTGGTTCATAACGTTATATATGAGAAATTACGTTCTCGCCTGGAGGGTAAATCTGCATATCTGAAGCACGATGTAGAGCTGAAAGGAGAAGCGTCGATTGATCAGGTGATCTGTATCGATCAGAAGCCAATTGGACGGACACCGCGATCCACTCCGGCTACCTATGTGGGGGTGTTTGACGCTATTCGAAAACTATTTGCCAGGACAGAAATAGCTAGACAGCTCCAACGAAAGAGTGCACATTTTAGCTTCAATTCACCGGGTGGACGCTGTGAAGTTTGTTCAGGACTCGGGGTGATCGTCACTGAAATGCAGTTTATGTCTGACGTTGAAATGGTTTGCGAAACGTGCCGGGGCAGACGCTACAGCGAGGATATACTGGCAATTACATATCACGAGAAGAATATCGCGGATGTATTGGAGATGAGCATTGAAGAAGCTGCTGTTTTCTTCGCTGACCAACCGGATATTTACGGCAAGTTGAAGCTCATGAACGAATTGGGTCTTGGTTATATGAAGCTGGGTCAGTCTGCCACGACATTATCTGGCGGGGAAGCCCAGCGTATTAAGCTGGTAGAGGAGCTAAGTCAGTTAAAAAAAGGGCGCAGCCTGTTGTACATTTTGGATGAACCGACCACAGGCTTGCATGCCGACGACATTCAGCGACTGCTAACTATCCTTCAACAGCTCGTGGATGAGGGCAACACCGTACTCATCATTGAACATAACCTGCATCTGATCAAAACAGCAGATTATGTGATAGACCTTGGCCCTGAAGGGGGCACCCGAGGTGGACAGCTAGTGGCAGCTGGAACGCCTGAGCAGGTTGCGACCTGTGAGCACTCCCATACCGGATCTTTTTTACGTAACTTAGGAATGGATTACGACGAGAACGAGGTGAGAGCATGAGCAACAGATTGGAACATTTACGCATTCTCCCGACAGGCCCCCTAAATTATTATCTGCAAAAGCGATACAACGATCTGCCATGGGTGCACAAGTTTGGCTTGGATCACATCAAGGTAAAGGGGGATTTTATACTCATTCATACATGGAAGCCTGGGTATGTGAAGCTAACACGGGAACAGGCAAATCTTCTCAAAGCAGCCATTGAAAAAGGCGAAAATCCTGAGGACAAGCTTCCTCGGCTGCCAGAAGCATGGCTACTGGACGGAGAAGATGAACCTGATGTGGAAGGACTCTTGGCTAAGGTCATCGTGCCCGAGTTATTCGAACTGCTTTCCCCGGAAAATCTTCAAGAAGACGTGACCAGTCCGCAATCTATCCGGTTAAGAGCTATTTTGGAGCGTGTCGCCGAGCATGTACCTGTTTTTCCAGCCATTCAGAATCCCTATGAGCTGCGTCGTTTTCTGGAGGTCGTGAAAGGCCAAAAGCCTAAAACAGTCGTTGAGATCGGGACAGCCAGCGGCGGTGTGTTTTATTGCCTGAGTCAACTGGCCGATCCAGACGCGTTGCTCGTCAGTATTGATTATCCGGGTGGACCGTATGGAGGGGGTCAGGATGACAGTGAGGTACAGCTCTACTCCAGCTTTGGCAGCACGGGGCAGCAGTTTTCTTTTATTCGAGACCGTTCATTTCACTGCTCCACCAAACAGGACTTGAAAAAGGTTTTAGGAGACCGGCAGATTGACCTTCTATTTATTGATGGAGATCATTCCTACGGTGGTGTGAGTTCGGATTTTCGTATGTATCAAGAGCTGGTGGCACCGGGCGGCATGATTGCTTTTCATGATATCAGCATGCGGCCTGAAACGTGGGGAAGAGGTTATGATGTTGGCGTTTTCTGGGATGAAGTGAAACAAAGTTATCCCTCCTTTGAGGAATTTGTAGACCCAACGGGCTGTCGAGAGCCGTTTATTCGTCACCCGCAAGAGGGACTGTTCGCGTATGGGATTGGCACCATCATTCAATTGTAAGGGGGAGGCAACCATGAGCCACCGTCCATTGAACAAAACACGTGTGGAGGATGTCATTGGTTTGACTCCCATGCAGGAAGGAATGCTCTACCACTATTTACGGGACAAGGATACAGGAGCTTATTTTGAGCAATACAGCTATACGCTGCAGGGTCAGCTTGATCTATCTGTCTGCTGTGAGGCGTGGAAATGGACGATTCAACAGCATGAAGTGCTGAGAAGCGTATTCCGCTGGGAAAAGATCCAGAACCCGGTTCAGATTGTCCTGAAAGGACGCGTCCTATCTTTCACTTTCCATGACCTCACAGAAATGGAAGAGGTGGAGCGAGAGACGGTACTACAGGAGCTGCGCGAGGCAGACCGTGCTGTAGGATTTGACCTGTCCGAGGGCCCCCTACTGCGGATTACGGTGTTTAGGCTGGCACATGATCGTCATATCATGATGGTCAGCAACCACCATATTGTGATGGATGGCTGGAGTAATGGCATTGTGCTGGGCGCGTTTATCCGGGCATATGATGCGCTGCGTGCAGGCCGGGAGCCAGAACAAGTAGCCAAGCCGCGTTTTGGAGAGTACGTGAAATGGCTTGGTACGCAGGATAGAAGCGGAAGCAAGGCATTTTGGCAAGCTTACCTGACTGGATATGAGGTTCAGCCCCTGTGTTTACCCGATACAATTTCTAGCTCAGAAATAAGCGATACGGCTTGCGAATCGTATGTTTTGCAATCGGAGCTGGTGAGGGGGCTTGAAGCTGTTGCGAAGGAAGAATCCGTGACAGTAGGTACCCTTTTTACAGCGGCCTGGGGTATTCTGCTGCAAAAGGTCAGCAGACGTCAGGATGTGCTTTTCGGCACGACGGTATCTGGCCGCTCCAGCAGCCTGCCTGGAATTGAACAGGTAGTGGGGCTTTTGATGAACACGGTTCCTGTACGGTTACAGTCAGGCAATGGAGATACGCTGCAACAAGCCTTGCTCGATATTCAGCAAGCCAGCGTAGCGAGACAGCCCTACGAAACAACACCGCTTGTGGATATACAGTCTTACGGCAATTTCAGAAGCACAGAGCGTCTTTTTGATACGTTGCTTGTGATTGAAAATTATCCGCTGGAGATCAATCGACAGAGTGAATTGACCTTGGAATCCTTTTTTGGCCATAGCGTAACGGATTATTCACTTCTGGTGAGCATTCATCAAATGGAGCAAACTGCCATCCAAATCATGTATCAGCCCTCAAAATATGAGCCGTCCGCGATTGAACTGTTATGTGAACGTTATGTTGCTTTGCTCAGGCTGATCGTTACAGAAAGAGATTATGCCATTCAGAATATTCACTCCTTGACGGAGATGGAAAAGAGACTGGAAGAGGTCTGGGCAATTGAATTTGACTATAGCCCGGATACTTTGAAAAGGAGTGTATGAAGATGAAGAAGCCGAAAGCTTGGGAACAAATGGATTCCTATCAATGGATGACCACGAAAGAAACCGCCCACTATTACCGACTCATCGCCAATCTAATGAAGGAGATTCACGCTAAAATTCCAGATGAACAGTATCATTTGGACAAAGTAGCGACAGAAACGGATATTCGTGAGGAAAACTTTCAGGGAAAAAACTATCAACGCGCAGTCATGTATTTAATGTCTAACGGATGTGAGTGGGCCTTGAAAAACGGAAATGGCTGCACCATGTGCGGTCATTTGGCCAAGCAAACACGTAAAGACGGCCCTCTCTCTGCCCATTATTATTTGGAGCAATTTAGTGAGGAATTTAAGCGGATTGATTTTAGCAAATATCCTTTACTCAATCTGTATAATAACGGCTCCATTCTCAACGACAATGAAGTTCCGGCTGAAGCGCTGTGGGAAATCATACGCATGGTTGGAGAAAAGCCTGAGATCAAAATGCTGGTCATCGAAACCAGACCCGAATTTGTAACGAAAGAAAATATGGCGGAAATTAAGCGCCTTTTACCGGATAAGCATGTGGAAGTCGCCATGGGGCTCGAAATGATTGACGACTTTTTGCGGTATGTATGCATAAACAAAGGCTTTTCCTTAAAGCAATTTGATAAGGCCGCTCGCTTGGTGACCCAGGAGCTGAATTTACGTAGCTATGTGTTGCTGAAGCCGCCCTTTATTACGGAACAAGAGGCTATCGAACATGCCGTACAAACGATTGAGCATGCTTTTGAGCTCGGTACGACGACCGTTTCACTGGAAAGCTGTACCGTACAGGATTATACACTGGTGCAATATTTAAGTGACCAGGGCGCCTATAAACCGGCATGGCTCTGGAGCATCGTTGAGGTGGTAAAACGGACGGCGCATTTGGGCAAGATCATCGTCGGTTTGTTCCAATTCTATCCTTCTCCTGTCGGGGTGCCATACAATTGTCCGCAGTGCAGTGATCGAGTAATGGAGGCGTTGAAGGAGTATAATCACACTCTTGATCCGAGCGTTCTGGACCATCTGGATTGCAGCTGCAAGGCTGAATGGAAGAAGGAACTGAATCACGTGCATCCTCCTTTTGAGGAAAGACTGAGCATTTTGAATAGTGAATTAATTAAGTGATTCATTGAGATTATCAACTGGAAGATATGGTAGATTCGTCAGCTCATGAAGGCCTGGAACGGTTGACAGAGAGGGGAGTGTGTATGGACAAAAGTACACATTTGAAAGGCCGGATCATTGAAGAATATTGGATGGAAAAATGGTCTCAAGACCTGCCGAGCGAGTTACTGCCTGCAAGCAGAAGCAAGTCTAACCATCAGCTGGAGGCTCGCAAGGAAACGCTCGAAATGGTTATTCCCAGGGAAACGATTCGTCAATTGGATCAAATGTCGAAGGGCTCGGAGTTGGGACGTTTTATTTTGTTCCTGACGGCGCTGTCAGGGCTGGTCTATCGCTATTCGCAGTCAGAGGATATTTGTATCGGCACGACGACGCTTATACAGTCCGAACCCAAGCGGGGAAATGTGCTTTTTCTCAAGCCGCGGGTTCAGGAAAGCCAAACCTGGCGTGAGCTTAACGAAGACATGAAGGCCGAGTTTTCTCGAACGATGAATCATCAGGATGTTTCTGTGCCCCTTCTCTATAAAAAATGGACATCTCTTCACGGGAGAGAACTGCAAGAACTGTGGCAACTGGCATGTGTGGATGAGGGATTACAAACGGTGACTGAGGACCTGGATCGGTTCGATCTGATGATCAGGCTTGTACCAAACGAAGAAGGTCGAATGCTGCAACTGGTTTATCGGCCTGAGGTGTATTCGTTGTCCCTAGTCCAATCCTTTGCTGCAAATTTGCTGTATGTTCTGGCTCAATGGCCTGAGAAATCGGCGGTCTCTCTGGAGGATGATGCGGCAAATATGCTGGCTCCACAGCAACGAGAGCTTCTGGTACATGGATTAAATCAGACGGCTGTAGAGCTGCCGGGTGTGACCTTGCTGCATCAATTGTTCGAAGAACAGGTGATGACAACGCCTGAACAAGCTGCTGTGGTCGAGGCAGGGTATCGCATTAGCTATAGAGAGCTAAATGCGAAGGCAAATCAGTTAGCCCATACTTTACAACGTCACGGAGTGGGATCGGATGATATCGTGGGCATCATGGCTGAGCCGACGACGGAGGTCATCATTGCCATCTTAGCGGTATTAAAGGCTGGAGCGGCGTATTGTCCGATAGATCCGACGTTTCCAGTAGAGCGGGTACAGCAGCTTTTAATGGATAGTCGGATGGAGTTGTTGATCTCACCTCCACAGCATGTGGATACCCATGCTTTTCAAGGAACAGTGCTCGATCTATCCAATCCTGCATTATATGCGGGGGAGCCGTCCAATCTACCGTTTGAGGGTAGACCTGATCATACAGCGTATGTCATATACACATCAGGCTCGACGGGAGCGCCCAAAGGGGTGGTGATAGAGCATCGTCATATTGTCAATCAATTGGCTGGACTGAAACGCAGCTATGACTTCCATGAACAGTTGAGACATGTTTTGATGGCTCCGTTCACATTCGATCCCTCTGTGCAGCAGATTTTTTTACCGTTAGCTACAGGCGGGACACTGTATCTGATTCCGAAAGAAGCTAAAACCGATCCAAGCGCCTTTTGGGGACTGGTACGGAAGGAACGGATTAACGTGTTGAATACCGTACCTTCACTGATGGAAGTGCTGTTAGAACAGGTGACAGATATCGAACATCACTTTGCTTTTATCATGGTGGCAGGTGAGGTTTGCAGCGGCGAGCTGGTACAGCAATTACGCGATAAGCTGAACATAGACAAGCTGCTCAACATTTACGGCCCGACGGAAGCGGCTATTAATACAACTCTGTATGAATGTCTGCCTGTAGAGCAGCGAGCAACATTACCCATAGGTAAGCCTCTGCTGAATTATCAGGTATACGTTCTGGATCCACAGCAACGCTTGCTGCCCTTCGGAGCTACTGGAGAGCTGTTCATCGCTGGCGCTGGACTGGCGCGCGGATACTTATACAATCCACGCTTGACGGCAGAACGCTTTGTGCCGAATCCGTTTGGTACCGAAACAGAACGGATGTATAAAACAGGCGATCTGGTGAGATGGCTGTCTGACGGCAATCTGGAGTTTGTCGGCAGGTCCGATGATCAGGTTAAGATCCGGGGGATGCGTGTGGAGCTGGGGGAGATTGAGTCTGTTCTCAGAAGTCATCCGTCCATCAAAGAAGCCGTGGTCATTCCGCATGGATCAGAGGAACGAACCGAGGATCTTGCTGCCTTTTATACCTTGAAAAAATCGGGAGCCAGGCAAGAATCTCCGGTCGGAACGAGCGATGTCCAGTCGTACTTGAAGCAGCATGTACCGGGCTATATGGTCCCGGCTCATATCGTCTGCTTGGAGTCCATGCCCGTCACAGTGAACGGCAAGGTGGATAAAAAAGCGTTGCCTCTGCACCAGATTGTAATTACCGAAACCCGTGCATATGTGGCACCACGTAATGAGTTAGAAGAACAGCTGACGGAGATCTGGAAGAAGCTGCTGGTCGTACCTGTCGTTAGTGTGGAGGAAAGTTTTTTTGAAGCAGGTGGAAATTCATTGTCTATCGTGCGACTGCAAAGCAGAATCCACCATCTGCTGAAAGTTCAGCTGACGATTCCACAGCTCTTTACACATCATACGATCGCCATGCAGGCTAAAATCATTCAGTTCGGCGGTGTAGAGCAACCTACCGAAGCCCTTCGCAAAACGGAAACAAAACGACTACATAACCACAGACCTGAGCTTGGAAGCAAGGGGCGAAACGGTGATGTTGCTGTGATTGGCATGGCTTGCCATTTCCCTATGGCGGACAATTGCGATGACTTATGGGACAATCTGTGTCGCGAGGTGGATGCCGTCCGCGACATTCCGGCCCATCGGTTACAGGATATTGCTCAGGGTTCAGATGATGTAGTCGGGCAGTCAAAATCGTTGCCACAAGGGGCATATCTGGATCGAATTGATGGCTTTGATGCATCATTTTTTCAAATATCCCCTAATGAAGCACGGATGATGGACCCGCAGCAGCGTCTGCTGTTGCAGGTTGTATGGGAAGCGATGGTGAATGCGGGTTACTCGGAAAAAGAGGTGTACGGCTCGAAGACAGGAGTGTTCGTAGGGACAGGCACACCGCAATATATGGACCTTATGCAACAGGTAGAGCCTTCCGCAATTCCGGGGAATTTGCAGGCTGTGATTGCCGGACGGATTGCTTATGCCTTCAATTGGACAGGCCCGGCGGAGGTTATTGATACAGCCTGTTCCTCTTCACTCATCGCCGTACATCATGCGGTACAGGAGATAACGTCCGGCGGTTGTGAAATGGCCGTGGCTGGTGGTGTCAATCTGTATTTGTCGATGGTGGATGAAAATCTCTTCAATATGGGAATCGCCTCACCTGATGGAAAGACGAAGGCGTACGACGCATCGGCAGATGGTACAGGCGGTGGCGAAGGGGTTGGCGCTGTTGTACTGAAGTCACTGGAGCAGGCGGTGGCTGATGGTGATTATATTTACGCAGTAATCAAAGGAAGCGCAGCTAACTCGGATGGTCGCTCCAACGGGATCACAGCTCCCAATGCGGCAGCGCAGGCTGAAGTGATTGAAGAGGCCTGGAAGCGTGCGGAGATTGATCCGCAGACGGTTTCTTATATCGAAACGCACGGGACAGGCACCAAGCTAGGTGATCCTATTGAAATGGAGGGCATTACACGGGCTTTTGGACGGTACACAGATCGTAAGCAGTTCTGTGCGGTAGGCTCCGTCAAAAGCAATATCGGGCATCTGGATTCAGCGGCAGGGATTGCCGGGTTTATAAAAGCAGTGCTGGCCATCACCAAGCGTCAGATTCCGGCATCCCTTCATTTTAAAGTGCCTAACCCACATATTGATTTTGCAAATTCTCCGGTTTATGTTGCTCGGTCACTTCAGGAATGGACGCCAGACTGCGGGATTCGTCGTGCAGGGGTAAGCTCCTTTGGCTTGAGCGGAACGAACTGCCATGTTGTGCTGGAGGAATATGCGATCCAAAGAGAAGTTCCTTCTCTGGGCGAGGAATATGTATTCACCTTGTCAGCCCGGACTGAACAAGCGCTCTACGCTTATGCCGACAGGTTTGCAGCTTATCTGGGAAATACCAACGAAGCTTTGGCAGACATTTGTTACTGTACCAATATCAGCCGTGGAAACGACGCCTGCCGTTTGGCTACCGTCGTCGGCTCGCAGGAAGAATTACGGCGTAAGCTCATGCTGTTCGTGGAGCAGAGCGATCATGATGCAGCTTCGGTATTACCGGATCGCGAACGAATATACGTAAATACGACAGCAAAAACAGGGAACAGC
>NZ_WUDQ01000450.1:0-2996 GCF_009827695.1 Paenibacillus sp. OT2-17
CTCAATCGTCTGCTCCCCTCCTTTAGGGGTGCACCCACTGAGCAACAGTAATCCGAGTAGTGCCGCAGCCACCACAGCTTTGAAACGAGCGCCGTTTTTCATCCTTGTTCCCTCCCCACCTTTTTACATCGGTTGACTTCATATATTGTTATGCGACTGTCGTTATAATGGTTAATCGCACAAAAAAAACCCGCGTTCGCCTAGGAACGCGGGGTAGATGCATATATGATTATTTTATAGTTTCTAAATTACAGCTTGTATATGGAGGTATATTTCTCTTCCAGATAGTCGGCGAGATAATCCGGGTTCAGCTCCTCACCTGTAATGGCTACAATCAATTCGGATGGCGTCCGACTCTTGCCGTAACGGTAAATACGTTCGGTCAGCCATTGCTTGATCGGCTCAAGTTCCCCAGCAGCAATTAATTCATCCAGATTGGGCAACTCTTTGCGTAATGTCGCCAAAATTTGCGCTGCATACATATTGCCAAGCGAGTAGGAAGCAAAATAACCAAAATCACCCCCGGACCAGTGAACGTCTTGAAGTACGCCCAGTCCGTCATTCGGTGGTAGAAGCCCCAGGTAGTCCTTATATTTCGCATTCCACACCTCGGGGAGACGCTTCACATCCAGCTTTTCATTAAATAGCATTTTTTCAATTTCATAACGGATAATGATATGTAAATTATATGTTAGCTCATCCGCTTCAATACGAATCAATGAATTTTCCACACGGTTGACTGCCCGGTAGAATTGCTCTGCCGTAACCTTCGCCAAACGATCAGGAAAATGCTTTTGCAAATCATCGTAATACCGATCCCAAAAAGCACGACTGCGTCCGATTTTATTTTCCCACAAGCGCGACTGGGATTCATGAATCCCCATAGAGGTTCCTCCAGACAGTAGTGATCCTGCCAGCTCTGGAGCAATATTTTGTTCGTACAGTGCATGGCCTCCTTCATGCAACGAACTGAAAATAGCACTGGTTACATCATCTTGCAAATAATGAGTTGTTATACGCACATCACCTGGATTTAATCCTGTTGCGAAAGGATGTACACTCTCATCCAAACGACCTGCGTCAAAGTCATACCCCATCTGTCCTAAAATGAACAGGCTGAACTTCTCCTGCTGCTTCACATCAAACACACCATCTAAAAAGCTCTTATCCGGCTGGTTCGATGAAGCCTGAATTTTAGACAATAGGGGCACAAGGCGCTTTTTGAGACGATCAAACACAGCATCCAACTTTTCAACCGTCATCCCCGGCTCATATTGATCCAAAAGCGTGTCATACTCTGTATCCTTAACACCCCAGTAGCCGATAAACTCACGCTTCATGTCTACGATTTTAGACAAGTACGGTTCAAATCCGGCAAAATCGCTATGTTCCTTTGCGTCCTCCCACTTGCTCTCTGCCTGTGCTGCAAGAATGCTATACTCCCGATATCGGTCTGCCGGAACCGAACGATTCAGTTCATAATTTTTACGGCATTCCTCCACCAATCTGCGATCATTGTCCTCCAGTTGCTTCAGCTTATCTTCTGCGGCAAAAAATTGCAGCAATTGTCCCATTTCATCCGAGATCATCAGCTTGAACATTTCAGTGGACAGAATACCTAACGTCTCCGACCGAATGTCAACGCCCTTGCGCGGAGCACCAGTCCGTAAATCCCAGTGCAGCAGACCTACTGCTTCGCCATAACTACTAATTTTTTGTGCGAGCTCCTTTAAAGCCGTCAATTGATCCAACGTCTGTTGCGCCATATTTGAGGTCACCTCTTTAACTTAAAATGGTTAAAACTTTACAATACCTATACTTGATGATACTTATATTAAAAAGTATAATCAACACACAACATGTACGACCAGCTCCTAAGACCTGAAATAAACGTTGGGCTGTACATATCAAACTTTATGAGAATCTGGAGGGAACAATCGTGGATCACATCAAAGAAATTTTAGAGTACAATCGTGTTTTCGTAGAAAACAAAGAATACGAGGCCTATAGAACGGGCAAGTTCCCCAATAAAAAAATGGTCATTATCACCTGTATGGATACACGGCTAACAGAGTTACTCCCTAAAGCCATGAACCTGCGTAATGGTGATGTGAAAATCATCAAAAATGCGGGTGCGATTATTTCACAGCCCTTTGGAAGCGTAATGCGCAGTGTACTAGTCGCCCTGTATGAGCTGGGAGCAGACGAAGTAGTGGTCGTGGGCCATTATGAATGCGGCATGGCTGCATTAAATGCAGACCACATGGTCAATGAAATGCTCGATCGCGGAATTTCTCAGGAAGTGCTGAATACATTAGAAAATTCAGGAATTAAGCTAAATAAATGGTTGAAAGGTTTTGACAACATTGAAGAAGGGGTAAAAACTACCGTGAAGCTTATTAAAAATCACCCGCTTCTCCCCCCTAATGCCCCCGTTCACGGCATGGTTATTCATCCAGATACAGGAGCGTTAACGCTTGTCGTTGACGGGAATGAACAGTAAATAGGATACGCTTCGGCAGAAAGTTACTAGGTAGTTTAAGCTCGTACATACGAGCTTAAACTACCCTTTTTTATGAAAAAAAGCGCATATACGTGGAAAATGACAGGAGCCAATTTGGGCTAACCTGTGAACGACCTGTCTGAAAGTTGTCAAACCATACAGTTTCAGTGTACACTTTTCATGAAGCTGCAGAATACCTGCCACAGTGCTGTTACAACCGTTACTATGATGGATGAAGGAGATAAGATCTATGAATTTACTATCGTATGGTCTGTTGGGGCTTCTCGCAAGAGAGGAATCCTCCGGCTATGATCTGATGTTGCGTATCCAGCCTTTTTGGCAGGCCAAGCACAGTCAGATCTATCCACTACTGGCCCGTATGGAGGGCAAGGAACTACTAGCCTCCCGTTGGATTCAGCAGTCCGACAAGCCTGATAAGAAAATGTATACCATTACCGACAAGGGAATCCATATGCTTCAGCAATGGTCCCAG
>NZ_WUDQ01000451.1:0-3067 GCF_009827695.1 Paenibacillus sp. OT2-17
GTTGGACAATCGGCTTGCTTCATGGCGCTGATTTGGATCGCCTGATGCTGATTGTTCCACAGATCGAAGGAAATCAGCTTACCCTGTAAGGCTGATTCGTTCCCGGTGAGCAGCTTCAATGCCTCGGCGCTTTGATAAGCCGCCACCATCTGTACAGCCGGGCTAATCACACCGACCGTATCACAGGTCGCACCGCCGAGCGGTACGGTTCCGAGCAGGCAATGCAGGCACGGTGTCTGCCCTGGCACGATGGTAAAGGTTGTCCCATAGCTGCCCACACACGCCCCGTAAATCCAAGGGATTCGATGCTTGACCGCATAATCGTTCATAAGCAGACGTGTATCGAAATTGTCGGTGGCATCTACGATGAGATCCACCCCTGCTGCGATATCGTCGATTTCATCTAGCGAGACGTCCCGGACTAGCGCACGAATGTCCACGTCCGAATTGATTTGCTGCAATCGCTTCTGCGCGGCCACTGCCTTGGGGATCTGATCACGGGCATCCGCTTCGTCATAGAGCTGTTGGCGCTGCAAATTGCTCCAATCTACATAATCGCGGTCTACCAACGTCAGCCGTCCGATGCCCGCTCGCACCAGCATGTCAGCATTGGCAGTGCCCAGTGCGCCGGCCCCCACCATCAGCACGTGCTTACTACGGATATTTTGCTGGCCTGTCGGTCCAATTTTCGAGAATAATTCCTGTCTAGAATAACGGGCATGAGACGCATGCGCATGTGCTTGTGCAGCAACTTCTATTTTCTGGATTTTGTCCATTTCTGACATCGTTGGTTTACCCTCCATACTTATCCATTGATAGCTACAAGTTGATCAGACAAGCTAAAAGCTCAGATGTCCTCGTCCTTATTCGAAAGCTTTGGGGTATTTTGAGGATTCCAGCCGCCCAGCTGATGCCCCTTCCATTCTGAGCCGTCCTCCCACACTTCCTTTTTCCAAATCGGTACGATTTGCTTTAACCGTTCAATGGCATGGCGGCTGGCTTCGTAGCAAGTATCGCGGTGTGCAGCAGAGACAGCAATCACCACACTCGTCTCTCCAATTCTGACCGTGCCAAGCCGATGTGTAATCGCAGTACGTGTAGAAGGCCAATGCTCTGCAATTTCGTCACCAATCTGCTTCATCGTGTTCATGGCCATCGGGACATACGCTTCATATTCAAGCAGCACCGTTCGCTGACCTTGCGTAAATTCCCGAGTCGTACCATTAAAGGTCAGCGAGGCGCCATGAGAAGGGTCGAGCACCTTTGAGGTTACTTCATCGGCATCAATCGGGTCGTACGTAATGGCAAATAAACCACATTTTGAAACGACCGTCTCCATCCCGGGTGCTGACTGATGAAGAGCAATTGCATCTGATGGAAGCACAAGTTCATCTGGAGAAGCCAGCTTTTTATGATGGGTAAAAAAAGAACCTGGCAGTTGTGAAGTCACTTCCGGGTACAGCTCATTCAGCCTTTTTCGAATGTCTGCCATGGTCACCGTTTCCTGTGAAAGTTCTACTGTGATCACATCATCAAGTTGCTCCGCCATACCTGCGAATAGCTGAATACGGTATTGCATATGATCTGCCCCCTTGCACCTATTCTATCGAATTCATCTATCTATATAATAGAATTTACCCTCCTGAAACCGGAGGAATAATCGCAATCTCATCATATATACTCACGAGGTCCTCAGGAGCGGCGTAGGCTTGATTTCTGGCAACAAAAGAACCCTGCAACTGAGCTGCCGATTCAGGGAAACACTCGGATAGCAAGTCTTTTAACGCGGCAACGGTCATCGTTTCTTGCTCAGTAGGCACCATAATTATAGGCCCTCCCATCTGTTCCGCAAGTCCGGCAAATACTTGAATATGATAGTTCATTTAACATGCCCTCCTTTTCAGTACAGTGAATGTCCACCACATATGTACCAAGAAAAACCAACATGAATGAATACCCCGAAAGGTTTTATTCCATGCTGGTTAACTATGACGGTGTACATTGAAGATTTGTATATTATATTTTAGATTCGACCAGTTCATCAATCCGTTCAGTATGCGTATACACATTCAGAGAACGACTGCGTATAAAGCCGACGGTCGTAATTCCCAGATCCTCAGCCAACTCAAGTGCAAGCTCTGTGGGAGCTGACTTGGACAAAACAACTTCACAGCCAATCTTCGCAACCTTCAACAAAATTTCAGACGAAATGCGTCCGCTGAATACTATGATTTTGTCTTGCAATACAATATCATGTTTTAAGCAATGTCCATAGATTTTATCCAGCGCATTGTGTCGGCCGATATCTATTCTGGACAGGATCATGCCGTCTTTATCGCACAACGCTGCATTATGAACACCACCGGTCTGTTGGAACGTAAGTGCCGAGCTTTGCATTAAATTCATCAAGCGGAAGCAATCGTCAAAGGACAGCGTAACATGGGTGTCATTCATTCTTTTTGCCACTTTGGCATCATTCATAAAATAAAAGCCCTGTCTACTTTTACCGCAGCAGGAGGTAATGTACCGTTTGGAATGAAAGTTTTGATAAAACTCATTCATTCGACGGGTTTTAATATGAACAAAACCTTCTTTTTCCTGAACCCAAATATCTTCGATATCATCGTACCGTTGAATGACGCCTTCAGAGGCCAAAAAACCTACCGCCATATCCTCCACATACTCCGGTGTACAAACCATGGTAGCAAATTCCTGCTGATTGATTTTGATGGTCACCGGATGCTCCGTCACCACAGTGTCTTCAAAACGCTTGATCTGACCGTCACGATAACGTAGAATCTCACGTTTTACCTCAGCTGGCTTTTCCATGTGCTCCACTCCCTTGTTTCTGACAGGCTGGCTCTTCGGCTCACCCGCCGATGTGTGACATTTCAATTTTAGATGTTGCTTGCTGTGTATGATTCAGCCGTTCCTCTGAATAGCGATCGGTACGTTCTCTCCAAACACGCTCAATGTAAGCTCTAATCTCGTCATCGGACTGTTCGGAACGCAGCATCGCGCGAAGCTTGTACCCTTGCGAGGCAAACAGGCACGTGTACAAGGAGCC
>NZ_WUDQ01000452.1:0-3056 GCF_009827695.1 Paenibacillus sp. OT2-17
CACCCACGCTCTCAAATGACGCCACCGTCGTTAGTGAGACGAGACTCATCAGTAGATAATGAAATAAAACAACTGGAATGCCTAATGAAGCTGCCAAGGCGGGATCGAAGGAAGTGATTTTAAATTGCTTGAAAAAGCCCCCTATCACGAGCAAATTGATCAAAAACATCACGCCCGTAATCCACACAGCCCTCGGACCGACATTGAAGCCGGCTATTTCTAACGTATTCCACGGCACATAAGCAATTTCCCCATACAAAACGTGATCCATATCCAGATGGGCATTCGAAGCAAACACACTGATCAGCAAAACACCGATAGCAAACAATGTCGTAAACACCACGCCAATGGCAGCATCACTTTGAAGACCGCTTTGTTGGAATAGCTGAATCAGGTACACCGTTAAAAGACCCAGCACAGCCGCACCAAACATCATCCACACCGAATCCCTCGATCCGCTGATGAGAAAGGCAATGACAATCCCCGGCAGTACCGCATGACTGATTGCATCACCGATCATAGCCATTTTTCGGAGCACGAGAAAGCACCCAACGATACTGCATCCCCCTGCCACTAACATTCCCGTCAAAATTACATAAAATGAACTCATAGGGCACGCTCCTCCCTTGGCTGTGTACCGACTGTCTGCTCCAGATTTTTTCTGGCGTTCAACCGAACGATAGCCTTGGAGATCATCCCGCGCTGCGGCGCAAAAATCAAGCTCACTCCAAACACCACAGTCGCACACAACACGCATAACGGTCCTGTAGGCAGATTTTGTCCCAGAGAGCTGATGACCGTCCCACCAAGGCCTGCTATAGCACCAAACAAGCCTGATAGGCATACCATGACACCCAGCTTCTCTGTCCAGTATCTTGCCGACACGGCCGGGGTAATCAGCAGAGCAGCCATCATAATGACTCCCACGGCCTGAATGCCAGCAACCACCGCAATGACAATCAATAGCATCAACAACTTATCCAGCAAACCTGCCGGAAAACCAAGACCGCGGGCAAAGCCGGGATCAAAGCTGAGCAGCTTAAATTCCTTGAAAAATAATATACATATTCCGATGAGTACCACCGAAATTACCGCCATCGTATAGACATCAGACAATACCATTGCCGCAGCTTGACCAAATAGAAATTTATCCAACCCGCTTTGGTTTCCTGCGCCACTATGCTGGATTTCGGTCAACAGCATAATGCCGAAGCCAAAAAACACGGACAGCACCGCTGCAATCGCGGAATCGCTTTTAATTCGCGAATACCGGGTTAACGCACTGATGGCAAAGGTCGCAACAATCCCTGCAATGGCGGCCCCAATCATAAATCCAAACACGGATTTTGTACCTGTGATCATAAAAGCCACACATACCCCCGGCAAAGCCGCATGTGCCAAAGCATCTCCCATGAGCGACTGCTTGCGCAAATACATAAAACTGCCAATTACCCCGCTGCTTAAACCGAGCAAAATGCAGCCCAGCAAAATCCACTGCATGTTTGGGTCGGTCAAAAGCGTTGCCAAGCTTGTCATACCGCTCACCTCACTCCGAGTATCGTACCGGAATCCGTGCCTGTTTTGAGTATACTCAGACGTCCGCCATACGTACGCTGCAGATTTTCCTCGGTAAAAATATCTGTCGTCTCTCCAAACGCCATCAGATGCCCGTTCAACAGCATAACCTGATCAAAATAATCCGTGACTGTAGATAAATCATGATGAACGACAAGCACGGTTTTACCCTGCTGTTTCAGATCATTGAGCAATGAAATAATGGCTTTTTCTGTTGCAGCGTCCACACCGACAAACGGTTCATCCATAAAATAAAGCTGAGCATCCTGCGCAAGTGCTCTGGCTAAAAAAACACGTTGTTGCTGACCGCCAGACAATTGACTAATCTGCCTGTCTGCATATTTGCTCATTCCAACCTTGTCCAAACTCTCCATCGCAGCCTGACGATCTGCTGCTCCCGGACGCTTAAACCAGCCCAATCTGCCATACCGTCCCATCATAACCACATCCAATGCGTTCGTCGGAAAATCCCAATCCACCGACTCCCGCTGTGGTACATAGCCAACCTTGAGTAGCTGTTGCTTGTAGGGCTTGCCATAGACCAGCACCTCGCCCCTAAGCTTTGGAATCAGTCCAAGCGCTGCCTTGATCAGTGTAGATTTCCCAGCCCCATTCGGGCCGATAATACCAATCAGCTTGCCTTCCGGCACCTCAAAGGAAACATCGAACAAAACGGGCTTTTTTTGATAAGCTACCGATAAATCACGAACGACAAGTGGTGAATGCCCCATGTATCTTTGCCTCCTTATTTAAGAGCTTTAACAATCGTATTGACGTTATGCTTGACCATTCCAATATATGTTCCATCTTCTGTGCCCTCTTCACCCATGGCATCCGAATACAGCTCGCCACCGACCTTAATTATATGACCTTGCTGAGCGGCCCCCTGAATAACCGCATCTATGGCCTTTCTCGGAACACTAGATTCTACGAATATAGCCTTGATTTTATGTTCGACCAGATAATCTCGCAGCTTGGTCACATCTTGAGAACCCGCTTCTGATTCTGTGCTCATACCTTGAAGTCCTCTCACTTGAATGTGGTAGGCATCTCCGAAATAGCCGAAAGCATCATGTGCCGTGACAAGCACGCGCTGGGCTTCCGGTATACTGGCAATCTGCTCTCTCGTGTAATCATCCAGCTCTCGCAGCTCAGTAAGATAGCTTTCTGCGTTGGCCTTATATTCCTCCGCATGAACAGCGTCTAGCGCCGACAATTCATCTCTGACGGTTTCTACCGCAGACATCCAATTCTGTACGTTAAACCAGATATGTGGATCATGCTCAGATCCCATTTCCGGGCTACCTGCACGCAAGTGATCCTGGGCGACGTTTTTGGACACGGATATGACGGGTCTTTGCTTGCTGATTTTCTCCAGAATGTCCTGCATTTTTCCTTCCAGATGCAACCCGTTATAAAAAATAACGTCGGCCAGATCCAGCTTGCGCATATCTCCCTGAGAAGCCTTGTACAAATGCGGG
>NZ_WUDQ01000453.1:0-2971 GCF_009827695.1 Paenibacillus sp. OT2-17
TGCAATGGAGGGTACGATTTTTATATGGGTAGACAATCGGATGAACAGCACAGAGGCTGTATAACGGGTATATTTCAATGAATAAAGCTATAGGCTAAGTCATCGCATTGAACGGGCTAGTAGTATTAACCCAATTAATTCTAAAGCAAAGGCGGGGATGAGAGCATGTGGAATAGTCTGACTTGGGTGTTCTTCGGCGTGTTGTTGGTGGCGTTGGGTTGGATTGTTAAAGCAAGGCGTAGTCGCAGCAGCAACAAACAAGTGAATGAACAGCAGGGCAGTAATGTCGTTGAATTTCGTCCTCATAAGTCCGCTCGACAATCCCGCACCGGAAATGAACCTAAGTCTAAAGTGTCTTCCGGTTCACGCGCGAATGCAAAAGCAGCAGGTATTCAGGCGCAAACTGGGTTTGGACTGTCTGACTCTATCCAGAGCACAGGCAAGCAAAAATGCTTCTTTTGTAAAAAAGAAGACAAATTAACCTTCTATGCGGATGACAATGGATCGCTGTATGGGGTATGCAAAGAGTGTAAGCATAAGGCGGAAAGACAGGATATGTTGCCACTTTAGTCTATACAGACGATTTAGGACCATCATTAAAAAATTCTTATAATTAATAAAAACTCCCAACCGATGCAGTAAATTGGTTAGGAGTTTTTTTGTTTGTGCTTTACATTGTTATCTAATTTGCCTGTCAATCAATTCCTCAAGCGCATCTGCTATGTGATCTGGTCCATAGGATAGCTCTTCCCGGCTTAAGCTCAACCAAGCATGACGCTCATCCATATCAAAGGCAGTCTCCAGCCAACCAGATAACCCTCTGCCCCTGCGGTCTACTTCTACAAGCACATGCACACCCTCGGGTTCCAACTGCATAATCAGCTCCAGCTCCTCGATATCACGTGCATACTCTGATCCGGGCGTAAATTCAAATTCCTGTACGTACGGAACACCGCGTCCCAGCTTAGGGTGACGTTCGCAGGTGGAGGAACGGAATCGGAAGCCCAACAGATGAACCGCCTCAAACACTGTATTCATATAGGGATGTGGCTCGATTTTGAGTGAATCACGATCGGTCGGGTCCAAAGCCATGCCAATATCTAATGCTGTTTCCAGCCAGACGGGCTGTTTGGCGTGAGTAACAGGAGTTTCCAACGGCAATCTGAAGGAGAAAGGAATTTCAAGCTCCTGTCCTTGCTCTAGATGAAAGCCGTCAGATACCTTGATCCGTGCAATACAGCAGGTGGTGGTAGTTTTTTTATCATCGTGCTCCACGATATATTCAGTCTTGAGCTCAATGTCAATTTTGCCGATTTCCTGATCAATCTTGCCGCCTTTGATGCGCATGATACCACTAAGTTCTTCCCCAGGCACATATACGGTTTGATCTACCAGCGTATCGACTTTAGCTGAACCGATTCCTGCGCTTGCTAAGATTTTGTTGAAAAAACTCATTATTCCGTCCCCCCAGATAACCTCATGGTCATGATATACAAACGAAAACTAAAAACTTGTACAGCTTAACCGGATATACGGGGCAATGGTTCGAATCGTTCCAAAAAAATGCAAGAAAAAAGTAACTGGTACTCACGTAGGCATATTGCAGCTTGTCGATCTATCTGTCTACTAATCGCAGTTCACTTTATGAGGAGGTATAAAGCAATTTCGACAGCGAGGCTCATAAGCCTCAGAGTCACCGATCATCACAATAGGTCCTACAGTGGAAGGTTTACCATTTACCATACGTTGCGTAAATACTGCTTCCGAGCTACCGCATACAGCGCAAAAGGAAGTCAGCTTCTCGATATCATCCGCCATGGCGAGCAGACCACCAACATAGCCGAACTCCTTGCCCCGATAATCCAGATTCAGCCCATCGGCAATTACATGCTTGCCGCAATAAGCTAACTCTTGTACGAGCGACATAATATGACGACTGAAAAACTGGACTTCGTCAAAGGCAACCACGTCTGCATCTTTTGTTTCTTGCAAAATACGCTGAACGAGCTCATCTGTGAGTTTTCTGGGGATAGAGATAGCGGGCAGGCGATATCCGATCCGGCTTACTATTTCGTCCTCGGCATAGCGGTTATCTTCAGCGGGTTTGTAAGCGACCACTTTACGATGCCCGTATTGGATTAGTTTTTGACAGCGGCGAATCAATTCGCCGGATTTTTCACTGAACATGGGGCCTGTAATAATCGTAATTCGTCCTGTAGGCAAAGCGAATTCCCCTCTCTGTAACATGTACATAACACTGTAAATCTTCTTCTCCGAAAGAAAACGCCATTATAGATTACCATAACCAGCCGCATACAGACTAGAGAAAATATATTGTTTTTCGACATGTTGTTGTATGTCTATTCCTAAAACGTAAATGTGGTCGTCATTGCTCTGCCGCCTCTGGCATGATATGGTGAAGCGTAGTGGAATGAAGGGAAGAGTGAAAGGCATGGACGAAAAAAATACGGATTATAGTGCCAAAAAAGGAGCATTACTGGAGCAAGGGCTGATCAGCCCGCAAGCTCTAGAACTCATCACTGAGCTGGAGACAGAGCTGAACTTTCTGCGCAAGCAAAATGAATCATTTCGCATGGCGCTGCGAGCCAAATCAGCACAAAGTCCAAGGATGTCTACTAAATTACGAGATGCGCTGTATGAATGATATGGAAAGATATCTGGATTAAAGGGTTATCTTTTTTGTAGCCTATGCCTAAATGCTATATTTTGTACAGTGAAATAAAGAGAGTACAATAAGCTATATATAATCAATTGTTAATGGAGGAGAAACATGACTATACATTGTGATGTCGCTATTTTGGGTGGAGGAACCGGGGGGTATGTAGCAGCCATTCGTGCCGCCCAGCTAGGCAAGGAAGTGGTTATCATCGAAAAGGACAAGCTTGGTGGAACCTGTCTGCACCGTGGTTGCATTCCGAGTAAAGCCTTGCTGCGCAGTGCGGAAGTATAT
>NZ_WUDQ01000454.1:0-3044 GCF_009827695.1 Paenibacillus sp. OT2-17
CGGAGAAGAAGATACAGATCTTGAAAAGCACCGCTTCGTCTTGAGAAAGATATGTGTGAAGCATGGATGGAAGTATGTTGAATACGTTGAAATAGCCAGTTCTGAAACAATAGAGTACAGACCTAAATTTAAGAGTTTGCTGTCTGACATCGAGGAAGGTATTTATGATGCTGTTCTTGTAGTTGATTATCAGCGTCTTGGCAGAGGGGAACTTGAGGATCAAGGAAAGATAAAACGTATCTTTCGTGATAGTGAGACGTACATAGTCACACCTGAAAAAATATATAACCTCGTTGATGATACTGACGATCTGCTTGTGGATGTAAGAGGACTACTTGCTCGTCAGGAATATAAGATAACTACGAAAAATTTGCAACGCGGAAAGAAAGTCGGAGCAAGGCTTGGCAAATGGACAAATGGACCGGCTCCTCTCCCTTTTGTTTATGTAGCAGCAATAAAAGGGCTTGATGTCGTTCCTAAAAAAATGTTATCTACCAAGAAATGAAATCCAGGATTTTTGGAGGTAAAAGCTTAGAAACAATTGGCTGGGACTTTAATAGACGTAGCATTCCCGGTCCCGGACCTAAAAATGGATTATGGCACTCAAATACGATACAGGGAAAATAATTTCGAACAAAACAAAAGGATCTGGTCACAAAAAAGAAATCTCAACCACTGGTTATCAACCCACGAGAAGAATGGGCATTGTAGAAAACTGTCATGCCGCTGTAAAAACTGAGGAAGAACACATGAAATTATTAGCCATGTTAGAGAAAAATAAAGGCAGGGACATATGCCCTGTCTGGCCTAGTGTTTTGTGGGAAATGAAAGAAAATGATGCGTTATAATCTGATGGTTATACCACTAACTCACTTAAGGCCTGTAATAAATACGACCACTTGGGCAACTATTGTAACAACAGTGGCGTGAAGGTTAATGTCCTTACTGACTTTATAGATTGGGAGATAGCCGATTACGAACAGAGAATTATTGATAGTGATAATTACATAAACACTGATGTAATCGAAAAGTTAGAGAATATACACGAGAAGAGTATGAGGAGCGTAAAGTTAAACGGCAACAAGAAGTATCTGCTCTCGAATCCGAATTAGCGGTCCATCGTTATGAGGTAAACTACGACAGCAGAGAGAAGAATAAAGAACGGATGAAATTAATAAAGTCATTTAAAGACATTTGGTCTTCTGAATCTGCAACTGAAAATGATAAGAATATGATTGCAAAAATGATCATCTCTAGAATAGAGTATATCTACGATAAAGGTACGAACAATCTGAATGTATCTATTCAATTTAACTAAACCCTTATTCAGTAAGGGTTTTTCTTTTGAAGCTTAAGCAAACGTGGCACCAATGGCAAGTGGAATAGCCGACAGATAGGAAAATGGGCTTGTTATTACGCTTAGCAATTTCAAAAGCCTCATCTGACCAAGGGAACCAATTTACTGGATTGTGAGCATGCTGTAGCAAATAAGGTGATTTTTCCTTGGCTAGTCTATTCGGTTTGCTGCTCGTTGTCATGGGACATCACCACTTCCGTAGTTGTAGGTATGAAAAAGCACTGATGGATATTCTTCATCAGTGCTTTATTTACTGTAATCGTACCTTATTAGAGTTTAACATTATACTCATTAGAACATCTCCAGAGCTTTCAGTAAGGCGTATTCACTTGTTCTAGCCCCTTCTTTTGAAAAATGCGCATCCGGAAACGCGGGAGACATATGATGGTACCCGGGATAGACATGTAATTCCACTAAGACACCATCAAAGGCCAGTTGTTTTGCAAAAACTAAGGCTTCATCAATGAATAAATCAAGGGTACCTATATTTATATAAGTCGGTGGTAACCCGGCCAATGACTTAGCACGGGCCGGCGCATAATACTCATTTACCTCCTCCTGACCCGGTTCATCCCCCAATACAGATTTCCAGCCAAAATAATTACTTTGTTTTGTCCAAATAAACTCTCCTGCGTATGGATGCTCTGGTGCGGTGCTTGTGCGATCATCTAGCATTGGCCTCATTAATCTTAGATGATGGATTTCGAGTTCCTTCTGATCACGAATGTACAAGGCTAGGCCAGCCGCCAATCCGCCGCCAGCGCTGCTGCCCCCTACGGCAACCTTCTGAGTGTCTATCCCTAACTCTTCCGCATGTTCAATACACCATTTTAGGCCCGAATAACAATCCTGTAACTGACTTGGCTATACATGCTCTGGTGCTAGGCGATAGTACACAGATACACAACAAAAACCATGTTGTGCAGCAAGAGATGCATTAGCAGGGCGATCTACGACTGGACTTCCTAAGACCATCCCGCCTCCG
Source organism: Paenibacillus sp. OT2-17 (assembly GCF_009827695.1). Taxonomy (NCBI): domain Bacteria; kingdom Bacillati; phylum Bacillota; class Bacilli; order Caryophanales; family Paenibacillaceae; genus Paenibacillus; species Paenibacillus sp. OT2-17. Next base: position 2,343 of record NZ_WUDQ01000454.1, read on the forward strand.
TGTATCGAATAATATAGAGGCATCTTATGATGCTTTGATTGTTTGGGCTTAATAATTTCTAATTGAATATCTGGACCCCTAAAATAACTTGGCACAATCTTTTTTTCTAATGTAATAGGGAACATCTGCGTTACATCTATTTGTTGCATCATTTGAGATTGATTTTTACGTGCTTCCATTAGTGTAGATTCGGTAAGATCGGTTGTTGATATTAAATCAACTGCACTGATAATTTCTGGATCAATCAGATGTCTACTTCTACTTTTTTGCTCCCCCATAGTAATCGTTTCCCCGCTTTCTTGTTTTAAAGACAATGAATCAATACGTATTTCAATTGTTGCTGTCGTTTATATTCATATTTTAAAGATTAAAATAAGCTTTATAAATGAAAACAACGATTTAGAATCATTTTTGGCATAAAAACAATAATGAAAAAATGATGTACAGCCTTTGAAATAGAATGGGTCTGTTGGATCATCGAGGGAGGGTGAGCGGAATTTTGGGATCAAGAACGGTATGTAAAAAGTTCAAGAGAGAAAATGAAATGCCAAAAACGTATTTCGGAATCTGGATGTGGGAGGTAATGCAAACACACATCAAAACTTTTGCCAAATAAAAAAGACGTGACGGATTGGTCGTACACAGCGATCATCCGATCACGCCCTAAGCTCACCACGTTATGAAGCCAAAATTAAATTCATT
>NZ_WUDQ01000455.1:0-3037 GCF_009827695.1 Paenibacillus sp. OT2-17
GGCCAAGTATCGCTGTAGATACCATGTGCTCCTCGTCACTGACATCAATTCATATGGCCTGTCATGGACTACAGCATGGAGAATGCGAACTGGCAGTAGCAGGAGGGGTCAACGTCTCCATCCATCCTAACAAATACCTATTGTTGGGACAGGGAAGTTTTGCATCAAGCAATGGGAGATGTGAAAGCTTCGGACAGGGAGACGGATATGTACCGGGAGAAGGAGTCGGGGCTTTGCTGCTCAAGCCATTAGCCAAAGCCATAGCAGACGGAGACCGGATATATGGAGTTATCAAAGGAACTGCAGTGAACCACGGGGGAAAAACCAACGGCTATACCGTACCTAACCCCAACGCACAGGCCCGTGTGATTGGTCAGGCAATTAAGGAGGCAGGAATCAACCCCAGAACCATCAGCTATATAGAAGCCCATGGAACAGGAACTCCACTGGGAGACCCGATTGAAATTGCAGGCTTACAGAAGGCCTTCCGGAAATATACCGGCGATAAGCAGTTCTGTTCAATCGGGTCGGCGAAGTCTAATATCGGGCATTGTGAGAGTGCTGCTGGTATCGCCGCGGTGACAAAGGTGCTTTTGCAGTTGAAATATAAACAAATCGTGCCTTCGCTGCATGCAAGTACCTTAAATCCCAATATCGACTTCAGCGATAGTCCCTTTAAAGTTCAGCAGGGGTTAGAAGAGTGGAAAAGACCAGTAGTTGCTATCAACGGTGAAACCAGAGAATACCCAAGGGCAGCAGGAGTATCGGCCTTTGGTGCTGGGGGCTCTAACGCTCATGTGGTTATCGAAGAATATATTCCAGAAGAAGCTAGTCAGCAGCAAGCTGCGCCTGTATCCCTGAATCCTGTCATAGTCGTGTTGTCGGCCAAAAATAAGGAAAGGCTGGACGAGCAGGTGCAAAGATTGCTGTCTGCAATCAGAGAGCTGAATGACCCGCATACAAGTCTCTCAGATATCGCCTACACGCTGCAAATCGGGCGAGATGCGATGGACGAACGTCTGGCGATCATTGCAAAATCCATCCAAGAGCTTGACTGGAAATTGGAAGGCTTCCTACAAAAAAAAGAAGGCGTAGAAGAACTGTATAGAGGACAGGTAAAGCGTAATAGAGGAGGGCTTGTCACTCAGGAAGTCGATGAAGATATGGCTAAAATGATTGATGCATGGGTGGACAAAGGGAAGTATGGAAAGCTCGCTGAACTTTGGGTTACGGGACTGATTTTGGATTGGAACAAGCTTTATGAGGATGTGAAGCCTCGCAGGATGAGTCTGCCAACCTATCCTTTTGCCAGAGAAAGCTATTGGATACCCGTACATGAGGAAAAGAGCGCCGCAATAACAGAAGCCGCTTCGTCCCAATCATCCTTTTTGACACCTTTACTGCATCAGAACACTTCAGACTTTCTGGAGCAGCGGTTCAGTTCAACGTTTACAGGCGAGGAATTTTTCCTCAAGGATCATGTTGTGAAAGGCCAAAAGGTTCTGCCTGGCGTAGCCTATCTTGAGATGGTACGGGCGGCTGTAGAACGTTCCACAGGAGATATGGACAACAGCACAACAGGAATCCGTTTGAAAAATGTAAACTGGATTCGGCCCATTGTGGTGGACAACCAGCCAGTTCCTGTACACACCAGGCTATCCCTGGAAGACACCGGAAAAATCAGCTTTGAAGTGTATAGCGGGCAAGCAGGAAGCGAAAGAGGGCATACCGTGCATAGCCAAGGTGATGCGGTGCAGGTTTGCGTAGAGCAAAAACCGACACTAAACCTTAAGGCGTTACAGGCAGATTTTGGTCAACACAGGTTTAACGGATCGCAATGTTACGAAATCTTCGAGGAAATGGGAATGGATTATGGCCCGGCATACAGATGTGTGGAGAAGGTATATACACATCCGGGCAGGGTGCTAGCCAAGCTGGCATTGCCTTCCTTTATTTCTAATATGACGAACAGCTTGGTCCTTCACCCCAGCTTGCTGGATTCGGCCTTGCATGCATCGATCGGGCTAATCATGGGCCAAGAGAACGGAGGGCTACCGGGTAGCGCTGTACCAGCTACGCCTCACATGCCGTTTGCCCTCCAAGAGTTTGAGATTTATGGGGCATGCACCCCGACCATGTGGTCGTTGATTCAATACAGCGAGGGCAGCAAGAAAGAAGACAAGGTACAGAAGCTTAATATTGACTTGTGTGATGAGGAAGGAACTATTTGCGTCAGAATAACAGGATTATCCACCCGGGCGCTGGAAGGAGAAGTCGGCATTGAAAATGCACAAGGCGCAGCGGCAGGAGAAAGTGCCGCCGACCCGCTTGTAGGATCCGTAATGCTCATCCCGAAATGGGACCCTGCTGCTGTAAAAAAAGATGTCGTTTCCCCGTCACCGACAGACCGATTGGTCATTGCAGGTGGTACTGACAAAGACAGACAGGCCATCCGGGAGTATTATCCTAGGGCGCATTTCTTGGAGCTTCAAGCGCACGATTGCATTGAAACAGTTGCCTCAAAGGTAGAAGAATATGGAGCCGTTGACCATATTCTGTGGATTGCACCCTGTGCTTTCGTCGAATCGGTGACTGCCGAGTCCTTGATCAAGGAACAGGAGCAGGGAGTCCTTCTCTTCTTTAGAATGGTCAAAGCGATGCTTTTATTGGGATACGGGACGAAAAAGCTAGGCTGGACAACGATAACCAATCAAGCTCAGCCGATGGATCAGAACGATACAGTCAACCCGACTCACGCAAGTCTTCATGGGCTGGTAGGCACCATGGCCAAAGAATATCCGAACTGGAAAATCCGTATCCTTGACCTGCAATCCGATGATGACTGGCCGCTATCGGATATGTTTACGCTGCCTTCGGACCGACAAGGACGGATGTGGGTTTACAGAAATGGGCAGTGGTACCGGCAGCACTTGGTCCCATTCAAACAGACTTCAGGTTTAAAAGGACAGACGCTATACAAAACCGGAGGCGTCTATGTGGTCATCGGGGGTGCCGGCACTATCGGAGAGGCTTGGAG